>JABHNP010000107.1 GCA_018694455.1 Planctomycetaceae bacterium
CAACAAAACTGATAGAGGCTAGGTAGGCCTGCGTTAATTCTCTCTGTTTTCCATCCTGCAGTACTTCAGCATGGGTTGGAGCAAGTGCGTATCTATTTATATTCAAAAAGTTTTTTGGTACATCATCAAGATCCCAACTAGGAATATTCGGCAGATGAATCGACTCGATATCATACTTTTGAAACCAGCACGCTGGTACAAAGAGAGGCACATGTGGTCTGAAAAAACCAACTGAGAGAAAGAATGGGGTCTTCGAATCACTCTGAAGAAATTTTACTGAATCAAGAGCCAGCTGATGATCAGCCATTTGTGCATTCTCATCAGGATATTCACCCCAATCCCAAGCACCGCTCCAGCTTGAAGGTCGATTCATTGCCTTTCGAGGACGTGGGCTTTTTTTTCTCCCGAGTGATTGATCGATTGCCTCGGAGAGCCTCCCAGTGAATCCATGATGAAGTACTTTACCGCCAGCCAGCGTGTAATACCCGTGGTCTTTAAAATACCTTTGTATTGTCGGTACGTTATGGAGGGCTGGCAATTCCTCGTACCTCGGACCAATCTCGTAACTACCGTGCGTCGTTGGAGCAGTTCCCGACATCACACTAATGCGTGATGGAGAACACACGGGTACCGCACAGTGCGCATTCGTAAAGTTTCTTGCTCGCGATCCAAGTGAATCCATGTTTGGAGTGGACACATCTGGATGCCCGCCCAAGAATCCCGTCCAGTCATTCAGATCATCAATACTGATCATCACAACATTTGGCTGATCAGCACGGCAACTTGGAAGATCACTCAGAAGCACTACGGAAAAGACACTGGCCAGCAATAAAGCACATCGATACATCGAACTTCTCCACGTTTAAGAAATGGCACGCGGTTTATAGTTTTTACAAACTACGTCAAGCTATTCTAAACACACTCAAGCATTTATGAATGTCTTGCTACTACCCCTACAGGCCCACCTGCAGACAAAGATTTAGTGACTTTGCAATCGTTGGCTGTTTCGCAAATGCATCATCGCTTGCAACCGAATAGCTCTTAAGAGATTCGGCAAGTATACGTGTCACTGTTTCGGTTCCCGGGCGACCAAAGAAATTGTGTAGCTCATCAGGATCCTGTTGGTTATCGAAAAGCCATGGCCTGTCATTCACCGAAAGTATGAGCTTATATCGTGAATCAACTACACAAATCCAACTAGCCTTCGTTCCAGCATTACGAAGAAATGTATACTTAGAACTCGCCGCAGAAACTTCATCGTGAAGTGCAACTGACAAGTCTCTTCCTTGAAACGTGTCCGCTGAATATTCATTACCAGCCAAATGAAGAAGTGTTGGTGTAATATCCACGGTACCAAAAGGCTGGCTATAGACTGAACCTGCAGAAACCTTCTTTGGGAATCGTATCAGCATAGGCACTCGTGCTGACCCTTCATACGGGTTGCCTTTATTGAGCCGATCGTGCTCATAACAAAGATCTCCGTGGTCAGATGTCATCATAATAATTGTTGAATCAAGTTTGCCATTTGCCTCCAAAGTATGAAGTAAACGCCCAATGTTGTCATCAAGACATTTCACCATGCCAAAATATTGCCTCATCTGACCAACTTGAAACGTTGTGTGACCTTTTTCATTACCCAGCCACTTCGGCCCAATCACATCCTTAAGGCCATACGTTCGAGGTGGTAAAAAACGCAGGTGATCAAACATCGTGTTATATGGGGCACGCACAGTATTCGGACCATGAGGGTCTGGATAACTCACCACTGCTAAAAATGGCTCGGACTCTTTTCCTCCCACAAAATCAATACAGCGATCCGTAAGAAAATCTGTCGAAAAACTTTTCACATCTGCATTATCTAGACTATAGGAAGGCTCACCTTTTTTATCTTGGGAAGCCACCTCTGCACCTGTCTTGGTCAATTCAAACTTTTTCCAATGCCCTCTGTTAAACATATATTTTTTTTGAATAAAACCTCCGTCAATCTCAGGAGACCATTCCGGCTTCCCTTCACCACCGAGGTGCCATTTCCCAATGAATCCTGTGCGATATCCGGATTGATTGAGCACTGAAGCGAGGGTTGGAATATCTGTTCGAAGCTTGTAGTTATTCGTTGGTACACCTGTATTTTGCGGGTACAGGCCGGTAATCATTGCCGCCCGACACGGAGAACAGACTGGTGCAGTCGCATATGCTCGGGTGCAAAGCACGCCCTCTTTTGCAAGACGATCAATATGTGGTGTTTCGACAATCACCCCTGGACCCCACATTTCTGCTTGCTCTTTTGGCAAATGATCTCGATAGCAACCGAGTGTTCGAAAATTATGCTCATCCGTAACAATCAACAGAATATTTGGTAGCTCGGATGCCTTCACCATGCCGAGGCTTACAAACACGAGGACGGCAATGACCGATATAGATCGCATAAAAGCCCCTTTCAATAATAATGTTCCTTGCACCTACCCACCTGTTTCTAAAAACTAATATTATGCTTTAGATATCATGCTTCAAATGCTTCCCAACTACAAACCCCGCTATCACAATCTTTTCGGTTGGAATGGGGTGGAAGGGACTTTCCCCGACGCACGTTTATATAATTGGGTGCGGAGTCGTTCTATCACATCAGAATTTCCTGAATCTGGACCAACTGCGAGATTATGAAACTCCATTGGATCAGCATGATGATCGTAGAGCTCAACACCGGCTTCTCCCTCTGCCCACTCCGTGTATCGCCAACGATGATCACGAATGCTACAACCCATGACTGGTTGTGGTAGACGCCCATCGGCAGGACGCAGGACTTGTGTCACTGCGCAACCGTCCCATTGCGTAAGTGGATCAACTAGGAGCGAAGTCAGGTCACGACCGGGCAGGCCGCTTGGTGCCTGTATATCCGCAAGAGAGGCGAGCGATGGATAGACGTCAATGAACTCAACCACTCGTCGACAAACCTGACCATTTCCAACTTTACCGGGAGCCCGAATAATCAACGGCGACCGTGCTGCTTGCTCAAAAAGAGTCCGCTTCTGCCAAATTCCAAGATGATCTCCAAGATGGTACCCATGGTCACTCCACAGAACGACAACTGTATTTTTATCCAGCTCGAATCGGTCGAGTGCATCGAGTAGACGCCCAACCTGTGCATCAACAAAAGAAACACAGGCGTAATACGCTTGAGTGGCCTGAATCAAAACATCTTTTTCGAGTCCATAATCTGGGTTCGGACAATTGTGAGCAAAAGCTGCGATTGGTATGTCTTCACGATCGTCCCGAGGAGCATATGGCAGCTGCAAATTCTTCGTAGAATAAAGGTCAAAATATTTTTTTGGGGCTATGTACGGTGTGTGTGGACGAAAAAACCCAACCGCAAGAAAAAAAGGGGGTTCTGCATTTGATGCCATTAGTTGAATCGCCTCTGTAGCGATCATGCCGTCTGTCTGTTCTTCGTCACTTCCTTCTGCTGCAAGCCAACTGAGGGCAGCAGAAATTTTTTTGTTCGGCTCTGTATTCAAAACAAGGTGCTCTTCAGCGGTGTCTCGTCCTTTGGGATTAACAACATGCATCCACGACGGTGGATCATCAAGGCCGCTGGTTCCGATTGAAGAAGGCACATTGTAGTGATATATCTTGCCGACTCGAGCCACGTAATATCCCGCACGCTGAAATGCCTGCGGAAGAGTTACAACATCTGGCAGTTCTTCCCGAAAATGTCTATCCAGGTCATATACCTTGATCTGATCTGGGCGTAGGCCAGTCAGAAGAGAAGCCCGCGTTGGATTGCAAAGCGGCAACTGATTGTATGCCCGATGAAAACATACGCCACTCGCTGCAAGCCGATCTATATTTGGTGTCTTCGCAACCTGATCACCATAGCACCCAAGCGTACATGCGAGGTCATCAACAGCTATGAACAAGACATTTGGCTTCGCACTTCGTGTCGTTCCTGCAGCAACCGCAGCATCACACACCAAAAAAAGAAGGACAAAAAATGCCCTTATCGAACTCAACAAAATGCCCTCCCAACAAAACGCCCTTCCGGGCGCAAACTGAATTCCCTACTGAGGATATATAGACTATCAGTTTCCTGAGCCTATCATGCCGGCTTCGAACAACTTTTCTACATACTCTTTTTCACTTGCTCTTTTTTACTTGACCAGACAAAAGCATTGAGTAGTAGCGGACACCCCCCCCAACTCACTGGCAGCCGTTTTTTCCAGAACTTTCTCACATAGCCCCGTATCACGAGGCTTGCATTCTTTCATGAATGCTTTGTGACATGTTACTGCAGACTTGCTAGCGCATTCTCAATCACTGTAAGTCCTTCATCAAGTTCTTCCTCTTGTATTGTCAACGGCACAAGAAAACGAAGGACATTTCCATGCGTACCACAGGCCATGAGAATAACACCATGTTCGTATGCATATCGAACCACCGCCTGGGCTGCAGCTTTGTCAGGCTGTTTCGTAACAGGGTCCGACACAAGCTCAATAGCACGCATTGGGCCGAGACCTCGGGCTTGACCAATACGCTGAAAACGCTCAGTGAAAATTTCAAGCCTATGACGCAGAATCTCTCCAATAGTCCGAGCATGCGAAAGAACTGCCGGGTCTTCAAATCGATCGAGTACTGCAAGTGCGGCCGCGCATGCCAATGCATTCCCACAGTACGTGCCACCAACTCCACCGAGACCAACCGCATCGATAATTTCAGCTCGACCCGTCACTGCGGAAAGAGGCAGGCCATTGGCTAAACCTTTTGCCATCACAACAAGATCGGGAGTGACATCTAATTGATGACAAGCAAGAAGACTACCTGTACGCCCAAAACCAGTTTGCACTTCATCAAAAATCAGCACGACACCGTGCTCATCACACCACTGACGAAGCATTTTTAAAAACGGTGCTGGTGCCGGCACAAACCCACCTTCGCCAGCAACAGGCTCGATAATAACTGCTGCAACATTCTGTTCACCAATTTGGCCACGTGCTATCTCAGCAAATGAATTAAATATTTCCCGACAAAAACATCGCTCGAGTGGACACTCCGTTGCATGAGGACACCCTCCAGGGTCTCCCTGCACACCAGGCCATCGATAAAAATCAGGATAGGGCGCACGATAAACCTCCGCTGGAAACGGAGCAAAACCACTTTTATAAGGATGCGCTTTAGCCGTGAGTGCCATTGCCATATATGTGCGGCCATGATAGCCGTGCTCAAAAGCAATAACTGCCTGCCGACCTGTTTTCACACGTGCAAACTTTATGGCATTTTCAACGGCTTCCGCTCCGGAATTTGCAAGAAATGTTTTACAGGGAGCAGCTTCCGGCAAGAGTGCATTCAGCCGTTCTGCCAGCCGAATATATCCTTCGTAAGCAACAACATTAATACTTGTATGAACAAATTTTTCAGCTTGTTCTGCAACTGCTTGCATGACGGTTGGATCACGATGACCAAGGTTTGTCACACCAATACCACTAGAAAAATCTAAAAATGTGTTTCCATCAACATCAGTAACCACAGACCCCTCAGCATGAGCAGCTATCATAGGGGTTGTGTGAAACGGCCCTGGGGAAACATGTTCGTGCCTTACTTCTGAGAGCTCCCGCGAACGAGGTCCAGGTATTTCAGTTTTGAGATTGATAACTGGCATTTTTGATAACTTTCCAAAACACATACGGACTATGACACCAAACCTTTATATACGAACTCTATCGGCATTTTGTTCCTCCCGGCCGCCAAAAATTCGAACACGTACTAATCTTCTCTTGGTTTGAAGACGTTGCACATACCAGTCATGCCAAAGAAACACGGGCCTGCCATACCGAAGAAACACTGGGTTTTTAATACCCTCAGAAATCAGCGATTTCGCTTATACATTTTATTAGAAGCGTGCCACAAAAAGCTACTTTGTCACTTGTCGTGAAATAATACAGTTCATAAGAATGATGCAGTTCATAAGATAGTAAACTAATTGGTTCACAGGAAGCAGATTCACCCAAAGACCAAACGTATCGAATCTGAGCACACTAGAAATACTAGATGCTCCTCAAAACATTTCCTGAAAATACACCACCCCGCGTTAAAGCATATTGCCATGGTACGACCTTCCGCCCAGAGACTTCTTCTTTTCGCCTACATCACAATCCTTTGTATTTCTGGGGCTCAAAACGCCTTATCCCAAAATCCCACTACGCATCTTCTAGACCAGACGAATGAGGCACTTGCTGCCCAGATAAGAATGCGTGGCGACCCAATGCGTGGTGCCCTTTTATTTCACAGATCAACTGCTGGCTGCATCAAGTGTCACTCTGACGGACAATCGCCCTCACCGCTAGGACCAAAGCTCACTGATATCAATCCCTCGACCAACTACACATATCTCATTGAATCTGTTCTAAATCCATCGAAAGCCATTCGGGAAGGCTACGAGACTGTTTCTATTGTCACCACAGATGGGAAAGTACGAACGGGACTCGTGGTATCACAAAATGATACGCAGGTCGTTCTTCGTGAATTAGTCGACCTCTTACATCCCATAGTGATTTCACAACATGACATTGATGTCGTTGAAAAACTGCCAGTGTCCATGATGCCAGCTGGTCTTGTCGATAGCCTTCGAAATGAAGGCGAATTTTACGACCTTATGCGATACGTATTCGAAGTTGTACACGGTGGTCCATCTCGCGCTCTAGAGCTCCGCCCATCACCAGAAGAACTCGTCATTGAAGACGACTCCATCGGAATTGATCACGCAGGAATTCTTCAACACCTTGGCTCCCGGGACTTTAAATCTGGCAAAAAAATATATCTAAGCCACTGTCAAAACTGCCACGGGGCAAACGGTAACGAACCAACAATGCCTCTTGCACGAGCCTTCGGAACCGAACCTCTAAAAAACGGTTCTGATCCGTACAGTATGTTTATGACACTCACCAAGGGACGCGGGCTAATGGCGGCAGTGCAATATCTTTCACCAAAAGAGCGATATCAGGTGGTTCATTACATACGTGAAGCGCTGATAAAACCTAGTAATCCACAGTACAACGCTATTGATGCCGCCTATTTGGCAGAATTACCAAAAGGCACGAGCCTCGGTGATCATACTGAGTACAAACCACGTGACTTCGGCCCTGCTCTCGGTTCTCAGATAGGAACACAAGTTAATAACGCTTTGACAATAAAACTCGATGAGACAACAACGGCGAGCTACGATCTGCACCGCATGAAACTTGTCGGAATCTGGGAAGATGGTTTTCTCGACTTACGTGAAACGCATCACTATCGTCAGCGTGGTGAACAAATGCCCCAGATAGAGGGAACACTGCTGTCAGGTCTCGACGGCTGGCAGTGGGCATATGCTGGGTCTTTTGACAATACTAATAACATCAAACCTCCCCGTGGACCAATTGATGAAAAATTCATGCGATATGATGGATATTCGCTCTACGACAATGATGTAATCCTGCGATATGAGATCGAAGAAAGAGCTATCCTCGAATCACCACAGAAGACTTCTACCGATTGTGGACCCTGTATCACGCACACTCTCCACATTGAGCCTGGCACACAACAACTTGAATTATCTGTAGCTCAATTTCAAACAATGGGTTTGGATTCCGGAATCTACACATTGGACGGAAGATCACAAAAAAGCTTGCAAGGTAAAGCTTCAGAATGCGCGGCAATTATTACAGATGGCTCAACACAAATGGAGTACTTTGTTGAATCAGAACGAGCAGGTGTGCTTGATTTAGGTACACCAAAGAGAACTGTGATAGTCCGATTTCGAACAACTGAAGCAGGAACCCTGATATCATCTGCCCCCTCAAGCGGCAAATGGAAACCAAATGGTAAAACATTATTCCTTCGTGGCGACGAGGTTGTTTTTGATATTGGATGGGTAGGTGCTCTCAGCGGAAAAGCTGATGTTCGTGACGGAAAGTGGCATGTCGCAGCGGTGGTCATTACTGAAGATCAAACAAAGCTCTTTGTTGACGGAAAACTTCTTGGAACACGTCAGGGATTCAATCGGCCTTACGTAAATGGACACGTCCTCAAAATTGGCTCAACAGCGAGTGATTTTGGAGGAGATTTCCAAGGCGACATCGAATGGGTTCGCATTTTCAAAGGGGCCGCGTCTGTCGATGAATTGCGTGCACTGGCAAGCAAGAAGCAGCCTCCTCTGAAGCCTCTTTTTTTTGAATGGGATGCTGCAAGTCGACTGAAAAATGATCGGCCAGATACACCTGTAACCAGTGTGGCCGCACATGTTACAGGTGACACTGAGAACCTCGTCTGGAA
>JABHNP010000337.1 GCA_018694455.1 Planctomycetaceae bacterium
CTACACATTTTGAGGTCATGGAACATCCAGATACTATTTCGAGAGCAGTGCTCGAACGAGGACTAGATGCACAAACAGCGTTTCAAATTGTTTCTATTGATATCGCCGACATTGAGGTCGGTGAAAATATCGGGGCGAGACTTCAGGCTGACCAAGCAGAGGCTGATACACGCGTCGCACGAGCCAAGGCAGAGGAAAGAAGAGCTGTTGCAATCGCACATGAACAAGAAATGAAAGCTGAGACTGCCGAAAACCGTGCAGGATTCTTAGAAGCTGAGGCACTTGTTCCAAAGAGCATCGGTGAGGCGTTGCGTGCAGGGCGTATGCAAAGTCAATCCGGTAATGGGCGGGTCATCTAAACCACCAAAAACTTGAGTTTTCCGTCATAAACAACGAAAATCGGCATAAATGGAGAATTCGGTCAAACTTTAAGGCCTCCACTGCCGATATTAAATTCTGTGGACAGGATTCATGGGTTCCATGATCTGCCAACTGCATGATGCAGTTGGCAATACGCCCTGTCTAACAGGCAACAATCCAACGGAAATCCGCTGGAGTACACGGCAAAAGGGAGTCTGCCATGGGTCTGCGAAAATTACGTGTCTATAACGGACCAGAAAATGATACCGCCGGTGTAGCGTTACTCGATCAACCACTTGATCCACATAGCGTTAAAGTAACACTTGGTGAAATCCTGCCAATATTAGCTGATGCTGTCTCAAGTGACAGAACCTGGCTCAGTGATTTTGCTGAAGATGAAATTACAATTTCATCTGATCTTCATGATGTTCTTCAGGCCTATCGACATTTTCGTCGACCAGGTGCTTGAATCTATCTATCACGAGATCATCAGCTCAAGAGACCATCATCGGGAACAGGATAGTCATACCCAACCTTGCCGAAGAAAAGATATTCAATCTGGCCTTCGATACGCAAGGGTGCCTATTTATAAAACATGTTGCCAAAATTCAAGATCGAGCCATCTCTTGAATTTGTAGCCTGCTTCTCGGATGGTTCCGGCATGTACGAACCCGACGCGACGATGAAGAGCAATGCTTGATTCATTGGCTGAGTCAATACCCGCAACAAGAAGATGAAGTTGGTGTGCTGTTGCCTCACGAATAATTGTCTCGAGTAGAAGCCGACCAAAACCTCGACGTTGATACTCGCCAGCAATATACACAGAATGTTCTGCTGTCTTGGAATATGCAGGATATGGTCGAAACGGTCCCCATGTGGCAAAACCGACAAGCATCCCCTGCTGCTCAACTCCAAAAACAGGAATGGAAGCCTGTTTCTTATCTGCAAACCATGAGGCAATCATTGCTTCAGAACGTGGGGATTCTTCATAAAGTGCCGTTGTATGAAGAATGGCCTCATTAAAAATATCTCGGATGGCATTCAGGTGTGTTTCATCACAACACAATACACTCGTGCCAGATAGCGGGTCGCTCATGCACGTACCTGATGCGGCTCCTGTCGCGGTGTAAGCAGTGAGACAAGAACAAGAACAAGAAATCCGAGTGGTATGGTCACCAAACCTGGCTGACTAAATGGAATTGGTGAGTCGCCTCGGGGAAGACCATACACTTTTTCAAAGGTATCCGCTGAAAGAAGTATCCATCCCAATGACGACACCATACCTACAGTCACAGCTGCAATGATTCCATGTTTCGTTGTCCGTGGCCAAAAGAGCAACATAACGAGCGCTGGAAGATTTGCTGATGCAGCTATGTGAAATGCCCATCCAACAAGAAAGCTCACATTAAAGTTTTTAAACAAAATCCCAAGCACCATTGCAGCAACTCCAAGAAAAACCGCGGCAACCTTACCCGCTCGGACTTTTTCATGATCATTCATTGTGACACCAAAACAATTTTCAATCAGATCATGGGCTACGGCTCCACTTCCTGCCATAATTAATCCACTCACAGTGCCCAGAACAGTAGTAAACGCAATTGCTGAGATAACTGCAAACAAGGTTTCGTTGAAAGACTTTGCGAGAAGCGGAGCTGCCATATTCGTACTTGTTGGGTCAAGATATCCACTCGTCATAGCTCCAAGTCCGAGATAGAGCGTCAGCACATAAAATCCCCCAATGGCAGCGATTCCAACGACCGTACTTTTGCGAGCGGCAGCTGCATCCTTCACGGTGTAATACCGAATGAGAATGTGTGGCAATGATGCTGTACCACAAAAGAGTGCAAGCATGAGGCTGGCAAAGTTCAATCGATCTGTCAGGCTTCCTGAAGAGAGGCCTTTAAAATAACCACCGGGCTTCAGCAAGTCTTTACCCTCACGAATTGTTGGCGTGTATGTCGTATGAACCCCCTTTTCATCAGTATCTTTTTTCGCCGACCACGTCACTATCTTTGATTCTTCTAGGGTCGACAGATATTCAAGGGGTCGTAAAGGACCAGTTTCACGAGCGTCACCGTATTTGGCAGGAAGTGCATGGAGTGTTCCGACTGGCCGTAGGTCATTCTCTTTTGTTTGGGGTCGACCATTTACAAGCACACGCCCTTCTGGGGTTCGTGTATGCACCTGTGGACGGAGATCTTCATCACCTTGCTGGCCAGCATTAACCATCAGTCCACGATTCAGAATCATAATTGTCAGGACACCACAAAAGAATACGAGCAGAGAACCTTTAATGAACTGAACCCATGTCGTGGACACCATGCCTGCTGTTACGACAATCAGTGTCACTGCAACACCTACCAGAATGACGCCAACAGCATGCGGGAGCCCAAGGAGTGGAACAATGAGATGTCCTGCACCAACCATCTGTGGAATCAGATAGAAAATGCTGACAATTAACGTTGAGATGGCTACTGCAAACTTGATCCCTCGACTATTAAAACGGGCATCAAGTGCATCAGCAAACGTGAACTTCCCGAGTGCTTTGATCGGTTCAGCAATAACAAACAGTGCCACGATCCAACCAGCAAGAAAACCTATTGAGTAAAGAAAACCGTCATAGCCATAGAATGCAATCATTCCACAGATACCGAGAAAGGAAGCTGCCGAAAGATAGTCGCCCGCAAATGCAATTCCATTCACAAACCAATGGATTTCGCCGTGTGCGGCATAATACCCCTTGGCTGACTGACCCTTGCGACCAAGCCAGAAGGAGAGGCCGATCACTCCAAGGACAAAGCTTGCAAAGATCGCAATTGCCATAGGCGATGAATCGTAGAGCATGGAGGAGTCCCTTCAAGCAAGAAAATCAGGTGTCTTGAGATATGCCCCGGCAGGCAACCATGTAAATAAGGGACAGCACAAAAGCTGCAGCAATTAATCCCATGCCATAGGCAATTGCGAGATTGACTCCTCCGAGTGGTCGCCATGAGAGTACATCTGGTCGAAACAAAACAATGCCCATGAAACCTAAATAAAGCAGGACATAAATTAAAAACAGTCGCATGCCGATTGTACGACTCGGGCTCGAGACGTGGTCCTTCGGATGATGGTCTTTGCCCATGATGTGCTTTCTATGAATGCCCCGGAAAAGTAGTCCCTTACGTAGCACACAGAGTGTAACGAAGTTTTCATACGTCCGCAGCCATGATCACTGTACTGAGGGTAATTCATGATGACCGGAGAGCCCGGCTGGGAGATTGTCTCCTGCTTCAAGGAACGACACGAGATCAAGTATCTCTTGCTGTGTCAGTACATTGACAAGTCCTGCTGGCATCGGTGAAACCTGAGAAGGAAATCGTTCTTCAACGTCTGTTTTTTGAATCCGTTTGATTTTTTCTGGTGTCAGGAGATTTGGCCTGATGGTATATGTATCTGACGTTTCACTTGCAACAACACCAGACATAACACGGCCATCAGAAAGTAGAAACTGTACCGTGCGATAGTCATCATCGATTTTCGAGGACGGATCAAGAATTTGTACAAGAAGGTCTTTTCCGCGAAGCTTCTTGACGCTGTTCACCAAATTTGGACCCAGGTTCACACCGTGGCCGGCCATGACATGGCACTGAGTACACTGCGCTTTTGCAAAGGCATGCATGCCCCGTGACAGTGTTTCTTCATCCCGACTGGTAACAACCGTAGGAAAATCTTCTACTTTCCATACTTTTACAAGCGTCGGCCGACACGCATCGAGTAAAAGCTCTGCTTCGGTCTGAGTACGAGCAACAACCATCTTGCCATTCATCACAATCCAATGACCAGGGAATGTACACACATAAGGGTATACCCCTGGCTCTTGTGGTGCTTCGAAACGCAGAACGTGTACCAGCGACTGTCGTGTCGGACCAATCATGGGAGTCGCTTCAAGAATCAAATCCTGCTTGTCTTCTGGAATGAAATCACTCGTTGCGTTTTTAGGATCACGGGCCATCGCATTCGCTGCGACACCTACCTCCTCCATTGCACCAGGCTTTACAAGAACAAGATTATGGTCTGTTGCATCTGGATTGAGAAAAACAATTTTGACGGGCTGGCCCGGACGGACAGTGAATTGCTTGTTTGTAAAGAGCATTCGCTCCGGTTCACATGAAATTCGTACCTCAACAGTCTCTGGACGCCTGTCAAAAGTTTTATCTTTCCCCTTCGCCTTGGGCTCCTGAATTTCAAGTGACCGCCGAGCTCGATTAAGAAGAGCCGGAACAATACTATCTTGATCATTTTGCCAATATTGTTGGAGCGGTTGTGACTCAAGGGCACTGACTGCCGCATAGGCAAGATGTCCGCCGATCGGCTGACGAAAAATACTCAGTACGGTCTCGAGTGCTTCTCGTGTACCGATCCAACTTGCTGCAATGGCCGCCTCCATCCGCACAAGACCAGAGGAATCAGTAGCAGCCTTCAGAAGTATTTCATGGCGATCTGGCAATGCTTTATGCCAATATCGTAGTTGCCGAATAGCAGCAGCTCGTGCATGGTGATCATCATCCGAAGCCAATTCAACGAGTATTTCTGGCCTGACCGTACCAAGTGTTGAAAGGCACGCCATACCCTCTGTGAGAGAGCGAGCTCTTCGAGGATCTTCGTCTCCTAGGGTATCGATCCAGGTATTGACTGCTTGTATCGCCTGTGTGCGATCACGACTGGCAAGTTCCCGAGTAGCCAGGTACCGCACTCGAAACTCTCTGTGACTCAGTAACTCTGCGAGTGTATCCACCGATGCTTCTGAAAGCCGTGGAAGCTCTGCCACCTTTCCATTTTTTGCTGTCACTCGCCAGATACGCCCTGACTCACGATCACGACGAGAATCTCTCAATGAATATTGAGCATGTCCCTTCACTGGATTGTACCAATCCACAATAAAAAGATCTCCTCGGGGACCAAAATGGAGATCAACCGGAATGAAACTTAGATTTGTTGAAAAGATCAAGTCACTTACGTATTGCTCATTGAAGCCGAAGTCATTTTCAATCCAACGATGAATTTCAATTCGGTTTGTCGGCTTATACCGTGCCTTGATATATCCACCTTGCAGTTCAGCCGGAAACCCGGGACTGTCAACAAAGGCCTGACCACACGTGCCAGAGTACGCCTGTAAACCCTGTGGTCGGGCATGTTGCTCTGGATACGGTGGATCTAATGAGTGAAATGCCTCAGCAAAAATTGGATGACTTGCAACATGATTTCCCCATGGATCAAAAGTAACCCCCCAAGGATTTGTACTCGGGTAGGTACCCACTGCCGTGAGCCTGTGGATCTTTGGCTCATAGCGGAACCATCCACTGTTTTGCTGCCGTACAGGTCCGTGAGGGGTCTCTATCTGAGAATGATGAAATATTGATTCACGAAATAAAAGCGCACCATCCGGTGTCCAAATGAAGTCATGCAATGCATGATGTGAGTCTTCGGTACCAAATCCAGAAAGAACAACTTCGTGAACATCGGCACGGTCATCCCCATTCGTATCCTGAAGAAACGTCAAATTTGGTTGCTCTGAGACATACACCCCCCCATCACCAAACTCAAAAGACAATGGTACGTGAAGATCATCAGCAAATATTTTTGAAGTATCTGCTTTCCCATCACCGTCAGTATCTTCAAGAATCACAAGACGATCATGCGGCTCAAAACCTGGATAGATATGCGGATATGCCTGTGATGTGCAGACCCAAAGCCGACCTCGCGTATCCCAACGAACCTGAATAGGATTTGCTATCTCTGGAAATTTTTCCTCTCCAGCAAAAAGATTCACTTCAAATCTTGGATCGACTTTAAATGCCTTCTTCTCCTCAGATGCGGGGAGCCAATTATTTGCTCCGCGTGACTCATCTGCTGCAGGTAACGGAGGCACATTTGAATCGTCGACCTTGTTAGAAAATGGCCGACCATGCGATATGTCCCAGATTCGACGATCTCGATTGGCACACATAATCTCAAAATTCCGCATGGCGGGAAGAAAATCAAGATATCCATACCGTTCATTACGACCACCAGTGTAATAAAATGTATTCAGGGGTCTGTATCGTCGAAAAAATTGCCGTTCCAAATCAACAACCGCGAGACGCAATGGCTCTGGTACGTTTGGTGCCATACTCCCAAAGCAGGATTCAAAAAAAGTGCTGGCAAATTCTGCGTAGCCTTCTTTTGTGAGATGACATCCATTGCTCGTGAGATCACCGGTGCTACTCAGCGCAGAACGCATTGGTGTATCAACATCAACAAACCCAACATGCTGCTCCGCTGCAACTTCCCTCATAGCTAGGGTATAGCGTGTGATATTTTTATTATTCTGATCAGCAGCAGCCACGCCACGTACATTTTCATTTGGAATGGGAGACACCAGAACGATTCTTGGAGCAGTCTTTCCATTGAACGCTTTCGTTTTCACTCGCTCAAGAAATGTTTTGAGGCGTTTTTTAAATTCAGGAACACCAGCTTCACCAGCAAAGGATTCATTAAACCCAAATGCTGCCAGAATAACGTCAGCTTTTTCATAAAAAAGGTGTTGTTCCAGATCAGCAAAGTTCTCTGGACGTGGCATGAGGCCAACTTCGTCTGCCGACCAGGCAAGAGTTCGAATGACCAGTTCATGGTCTGGGAATCCCGCATGAATTGTCGCTGGCACAGAACCAAACAACTGTGCCCGCTCAAACAGCGTGTTCCCAATAAGGCAAATGTGATCACCTCGTTTCAACGTGAGTGGCAGCGTAGTCGCTATCGCATCACACGTTGGCGGTCGAGCTGCAGAGTCAAGAAATAGTGCATATTGAGAAAAATCTTGCTGTTGAGTTTCTGGCTCCGGCGTCTTCTGCTTTGCCCGAGGTGCTGCAGTGAAAACGAAACGGGGCTTCTTGTGATCAATCGCAGGTCGAACTGAAACTGTTTTCTTTGATTTCTTGACCGATGGGGAGTTCTTAGTGGTCTTTTTCCTTTTTTTGCGCCATGACTGATTCTTCCACCAGTCAGGGGCCTCTACTTCAACTTCGTGAGTGTACTCTCGAAGCCGCTGCATCATGCCGGCAAGACGCTCAGGCTCATCAGCTATTCGGTCTACTGTCTCAGCAACATCACTGTCGAGATTATAAAGCTCTGGTTTCTCTAACGATTCATCAACAACAATCTTCCACGGACCTTCGCGATAGGCAACAAATCCACCCCATCGCCAATAGAGTGGGTTTGGTCGTTCGATAGGGTGTCCCTCGATTGCTGGTAACAAATTGACTCCATCAAGAGTTTTTTCCGGCAGGTCAACACCAGCAGCTGCCAGCGCGGTAGGAAAAAAATCACTTCCAATAATCGGCAGATCACTTTCACTACCAGGTTCGATATGATCGGGCCAACGAACGATCCCAGGTACACGATGACCGCCTTCGTACATCGATCGCTTGCGGCCACGAAGTGTACCGGCAAGACCTCGACCAGGCCCCTTGTCACCAGCCCCCTCAGGACCATTATCACTTGTAAAAAAGACAAGTGTCGAATCACTCACTCCAAGATTATCAAGCGTTTTCATGACGGTTCCAAACGCGTCGTCAAGCTGTGTGATATTCGCTCGATACGTCCGCTCTTCAAGATCTGAAATACCGGCGTGCAGTTTTTGATATCGCTCTGCAGATGCTATCGGATTGTGCGGCTCATGCGTCCAGACAGCAAGAAAAAAGGGCTTGGCTGGATCTCGCTTGGTCTCAAGCCAGGATGCAGCTTCTCGTGCGATAAACGGGGCTGAATAGTCATTGACTTTCCCAATCGCTTTCCCGTTCCTGACAAAATTAGTTGGAAATGCGTGACTCGGAGCTGCATTGTTTTGTGTCGCAAGCCACCAGGCATAGCCATGATCAGATGGTTGCGGTTGTTCTGGTGAATTAAATAGTCCGTTAAGATGCCACTTACCAACATGGCAGGTATCGTACCCTACCTGTTTGAGAAGTTTTGGGAGTGCGCGTTCACTTGTACGAAGATGAATTGGGCTCCCGGGTGGAATCCAAGTGAAGACTCCATTCCGAAACGGCGTCCGTCCTGTGAGAAGACTTGATCGCGCTGGTGAACAGACACTTGACGCCGCATGGCAGTCTGTCAGTCGAAGACCCTCGCCTGCAAAACGATCAAGATTTGGTGTGATTGCATCAGAATTGCCGTAGCATCCAAGTTCGCCGTAGCCCATATCATCAGCAAGAAAAAGAACGATATTTGGACGGTCCTCAGCTATCGCAGAGGCGAGGGAGAAAACTATTGCAACGCATAGTAACAATGGGATGGTGTAAAAAGTCTTCATACTTATTCATCTTTCATCGGTTGATCAGAAAAGCGATATGGATCGTCGTGTTGAATCATCTGTTGAAGCAACAGTGCTTCCATTGCTAAGCGAGTCGAGGCATGATCAGGATCATCCGCGAGATTTTTCTGTTGCGTAGTTGGCTGCTCTGGAAGACTTTTGAGTACAGCTGGAACATGGTGTTCCGCAAGGAACTCATGTGGATTTTCTTGAAGATTAAAAAGTTGTGTATGAAGTCCACCCGTTGGAGATTCATATTTCAGAATTTTCCAATTGCCTTTGCGGACACTCCGCATTCCAGGCTTCTGCCCACCGCAGTACACACCGTAAAGAACATCTCGAACTGTTTGTTTCTTTTCTTCGATGACAGGAAGAAAGCTTTTGCCTTCATCTGTTGGTGGTGGAGTCACACCAGTGATAGCACACAATGTCGCCAACGTATCACCGAGATACGTATTGCCCGGCATGCGACTGCCAGGCCGCACGCCTGGGCCCTTTACGACGAGTGGAACACGCCAGGTGTGCTCGTAGAGATTTTGTTTCCCTTGAAGACCATGACGACCAATCGCAATACCATGATCAGAGGTATAGAAAATCCAAGTATTTTCTAGTTCACCCATGGCAGTGAGTTTTTCAAGCACGCGTTGAATCTGCTGATCAATGTTTTCGTTACATGCGTATTCACGTCCAATTTCATTGCGAATTGTCTGCGGATCACGGTTCTTCCAGACACCACTGACTGATACTTCGTCACGAACATCCAGATGCGTGTTATCAAAGGGATGGTGTGGTAACCAGTTCGGCGGTAACGGTGGCTGGTTTGCATGAGCAGCTGGAAGTTTTTCTTTATTCGTGTGATTCGTTGCCCCGTAATGAGCCAGGTATTCAGGTGTTCCATCACGTGTATCGTGAGGGTGTGACAATCCAAAATAGATAAGAAACGGATCTTCATCTTCTGATTGTTCACGGGCCGTCAAAAAATTGATGACCTGATCACCATGCCATTGGCTTCCATTTTCCGCGGTACCACCTCGCTTGGTTGCGTCATTTCGAACCGTAAACTGTTTATTGGCACCTTCATAACTGTTGCCACGTTTACATGTTCGCATCGTGTCATAACCGGCCCTATTAAACACTGCAGCAAGCGTATTTAACTCAAGCCCTGGCGGGCAGTGTGGTGCCACACGTGACTGGCGTGGTTTTCCCTTTTCACGGCGTGCCTGCTTTGGCCCAATCGGTAGATGCCACACCGTTCGACCACACATCACCATATGGCGACTCGGGGTACATACCGCGCCAGAAAATGAACCCATGTGATAGGCCGCATCAAACACCATGCCCTCACGAGCAAGCTGTTCAATACACGGCGCATGAAGCGTCGAAGCTGCGTTATAGAACTTAAAATCAAATGGAGATTGGTCATCAACAATGATAAAAAGAATGTTGGGGCGTTTGTCTGCATTATGTTCTTCTGGAAATGCACGGGCTGAAAAAATAGCTGCGACTACCGCCAATCCAAATCGCCATAATGTCGGTCTCATCATAGAATCCTTTTTAAGTACATCGAAATATTTACGGCACGAGAAAATTAATCACTGCATCCGACAGATTTGGATGCTGCACATTCGGCGCATCTGGGTAGACAAGTTCACACGGCACCTGGACTGCATCAA
>JABHNP010000247.1 GCA_018694455.1 Planctomycetaceae bacterium
AGAGCAATTCAAGAATTCTCCAGCACCGGAGCAGGATTTTCTCTTGCAATGAGGGATCTCGAAATTCGTGGTGCGGGCAATCTCCTAGGTACGCAACAGAGTGGTCACATAGCTTCAGTAGGCTACGAGTTGTACTGCCGTCTTTTAGAAAATGCCGTATGTGGCCTTAAGGACTTGCCCTTGAAAGAGCCTCCACCGGTGAGGATTGATTTACCAGGAGATGCATGGATACCCAGAGACTACATAGCCGACCTGAGAACAAAAATTGACTTTTACCGTCGGATTTCTCGAACTATCACAAACGAACACGTGAATGACATTGAAACAGAAATGGGAGATCGCTTTGGACCACGACCGGCAGAGGTACAACGCTTGCTTGATCTTGCAAGACTACGAATCGCAGCATCGTCACTAAGCATTGATTCGATTTCAAAACAGCCAGGAATTCTTGTCATCGGCCATCATGATATTCGCAGTATTGAAAAATGGAAGCAGGCATGCTTACTTGCTGGCCAAGAAGTTCGCATCGTCGAAAACAAGACTGTTGTTCTACCTTTACATGAGCGAGATGCTTCAGACGGAGACCGACTGTTTCAGACCGTCAAAAATATTTTTCGTGTAAAAGAAAACTAAGTGATGATACTTTTTATCATGACTGAACTTCTAAGAATATGAAGCCGCCGTCCTCTATAAATTACCTGCCTTATCACCCACGCAATTAATTGGTCTTTCAAAACTGAACTGAGTACGTCATTTCAACACCAAGGTCTTGCTTCAAAACGCCTGCTCCGAATGCTTTTTGACCTGTTTTAAAAAGCTCCTACGCTCGATGGCACCACCATCTTCTCTACCTTAACGTGCAAAATATAGTCTTTTTCGAGAGCGTTCTGGTCTGTACAGTTCCGATGCCCTTGTGGTGAATTGCGGTGATCATTGCATTACCATTTTACTTTCTACATACCGATACCGTGCATTACTCGAACCAACTTTGTTATCGTCGTATTGCTGTTGCAATTGCTTTCAGCGCATGCATGGCGTGTGCAACTCTTGCCACTGAGCCTGTACAATCCGGTGCTGAGCCAGAGCTTTTCAAGCCTGTAATGCCAACGATTCCTGAGTCAGTATCGAGGCCTTCAAATTGGCCAACAAATATTCCGGCAACGCTCAGCAAGCATGTTCTTTCCAGTATTCTTGAAAAACCAGGCGCTCCTCTAGAGCCTGTTGATGAAGATGGGAATCCCCTCGTTGAGAACACTGAAGGCAAGCGAGGCGAGAACACCTCCAGTCATGTAATGCTCGCCGATTACAAGGAAGTTAGTCCTGCAAACGCAACAGGCTCACGTGAGACTTCTATCGACGACATACCAGGCATGAAGTCTATCGATATGGCTCAGGTCGTAGCTCGTGTTGGACCAGAAGTTGTGCTCGCAGGCGACTTAATGACTCCCGCGGCATCAGAATGGCTAAACAAGGTTTCTCCTGGACTGCAAGAAGAACAAGTTGCAGAACTTCGATTGAAAATTTACCAGCAGGTCATCGGCCAACATCTCGAAACATTGCTTGTTTATGTTGATGCTTGTCGCATGATACCTGAGGAGAATCTGCCAGAGATTCGTGAAAAAGTAAATGAAGCATTTGATCAAGAACAGCTTCCCAGAATGGTTCAAGCAGCAGGAGTCGGGTCTGTCCGCGAATACGAGCAACTTTTACGATCACAAGGTCAATCACTTGAGCGAATGCGAAAAATGTTTTTTGAAAGAGCTCTTGCACAAGAATGGATGCAGCAAAATGCGAATACATCTGGAGAGATTCCACATGCAGAAATGATTGCTTGGTATCAAAACCATCTCGATGAATACGAGTTTCAAGCAAAGGTGAAATTCGAACAGATGACTGTAAAAGTCAATCAAAAACAACCCAGGAATCAAGCTTGGAACCGGCTTGCTGCAATGGGCAATGATGTCCTTAACGGACGATCATTTTCAGAAGTAGCAAAGGAATCCTCTGAAGGCCCTACTGCCTCTAAAGGCGGTCTCTATGAATGGACCACCCAAGGCAGTCTGGTATCAGAAGTTATCGACAACGCTATTTTCTCTCTTCCCGTGGGTGAACTCAGTGCAATTCTTGATGATCAGCAATCGCTCCATATTGTTCGGGTTCTTGAGCGATCTGATGCTGGACGTACACCATTCGTTGAGGCACAGGTAGCCATACGAATGGAACTACGCAGACAGCAGCAAGAGAACACAAGAAAAGAGTATCTTGATCGCCTAAAAAACCGGACACCAATATGGACTGTATTTGATGATAAACAGAAAAATACCCGTCTCGCCGAAAATCCATCGATGACCCGGTAACACGGCCTTCTGCGGTGAGATTAGTCAATAACTGAAGCAAACCCTCGCCACGAATTGAGGTCGATTGCTGACAAGTCGCTTGAGGACTAAACTAAGTCTTGGAGTGCAATCAGATCGTCAAGCGGCCCGACCGCCGCTCAACACATCCTTGGAGCCCCGCTGCATGAGTGCCCCCATAGCCAATTCAATTCGGTCAACACCTTGGCCAGGAACCCATTCTGATGAGCAGGCAAGCCTTTCTCTTGAAGGGCGGTCTGTAGAACTACCCGTCGTCGTCGGTAGTGAGGGAGAAAAAGCGCTTGATATTTCTCGCCTACGAACAGGAACTGGATTCATAACGCTCGACGAGGGATACGTTAATACTGGCTCTACGACGAGCGGTATAACATTCCTGAATGGCGAAGAGGGTATTCTTCGTTACAGGGGTTACCCAATCGAAGAACTTGCCGCACGTTGTGACTTCATCGAAGTTGCTTACCTTCTTATTTATGGAGAACTTCCAAAAAAACCAGAACTTGATGCTTTCCGACATTCTTTGTCAAACCATTCGATGATTCATGAGGACATGCGAAGTTTTTACAATGGCTTTCCTCGTGATGCGCATCCTATGGCAATCGTTGGCAGTGTTGTTGGTGCTCTTTCAACGTTTTATCAAGACTCCTTAGATGTTCGTGATCCAAAACAAGTTGAAGTCAGTGTTCATCGCCTCCTTGCAAAACTTCCGACAATTGCTGCTTACAGCTATAAAAAATCGATTGGCCAGCCACTCATCTATCCACGAAATGATCGTTCTTATTGCGAAAACTTTCTTGAAATGATGTTCGCTGTACCGTGTGAAGAGTACGAGATAGATCCAGACTTTGCTAAAGCACTTGAAATGTTGCTTATCGTACACGCAGATCACGAACAGAACTGTTCGACATCAACGGTTCGTATGGTGGGATCGAGCGATGCTAATCTTTTTGCAAGCATATCTGCTGGTGTATCTGCTCTGTGGGGACCTCTTCACGGCGGCGCAAATCAAGCATGCGTCCAGATGTTAGAACAAATTGTGGCGGATGGTGGTGATGTAAAAAAATACGTTGAACTTGCAAAAAAGAAGGGCTCCGGATTTCGCCTAATGGGCTTCGGCCATCGTGTCTACAAAAACTATGATCCACGAGCCACACTTATAAAAGCAACGTGCGACAAACTTCTCGCTAAAATTGATCGTAATGATCCTTTGTTTGATATTGCCCAGCAGTTAGAAGAAGTTGCTCGAGCAGATGAATATTTCATCGAACGAAAACTTTATCCAAATGTGGATTTTTATTCGGGCGTCATCTATCGCGCTATGGGCATACCAGAGCAGATGTTTACTGTACTTTTTGCAATGGGACGACTTCCAGGATGGATTGCACACTGGATGGAAATGCATCAAAGCCCTACCAAAAGAATCTGTCGCCCACGCCAAATATACTCGGGGGAGACGTGTCGTAAATTTGTGCCACTCGATCAAAGATGACCGTGACCAAACCTCTTGAACCTCGGACAAGGTTTTCTATCTTGCCCTTCCCTTCCCTCTCTTCTGTTTAAAAAATTCTGATAAAAGACTGCTCGACTCCTGCTCTAAGACATGCCCCACATGCTCAACCTGATGATTCAGTCGATTGTCCTCAAATAGGCCATACAGAGATTCAACTGCGCCAGCTTTCACATCTGGCGCTCCCCAGACAACAGCTGGCAGCCTCGCTTGGACGATTGCACCGGCACACATTGGACATGGCTCGAGCGTCACATACAAAATGCAATCAATGAGTCTCCACGTTCCTAATGCCGAGGACGCTTGTGTCAGCGCAATCATTTCTGCGTGCGCTGTTGGGTCTGCCAACTGCTCTTTTTGGTTATGAGCACTGGCGATAATGCGGCCGGCGGCAACTATAACCGCCCCGACAGGCACTTCGTCTTCCTCAATAGCTTGTCTCGCCTCACGTAAAGCATAACGCATCCACTTCTCATGCTCTGGCTGACCATCGAATTGATCCTGAGAAAACATAGGCCGCACTCCCAATAGCTGGTGACTATTCCACAAAAAATGTTCGAGACAATATCGGTAGTATTACCCAAAAAATAATTTCATTATTAAATCCGCCTGCAAGACGCACTTCGTTGGACTCCGAAGTCTTTTGCTGGATAAAATGTAAACTGAATACACGTAAAGACATTGAGACCACTGTGTCGTCACAACTCACACACTTCATTTGGAATTTTTGATGGATGCACTTTTATTACTGTTGCGATGGATGCATATTTTTGGTGCAGTTATTCTAGTTGGGGGGCTCTGCTTTACACGCTTTGCTCTTCTTCCTGCTTTGGCGGATACAGATGATAACACTCGGGAAAAAATACAGGAGAAGATCCGTCGGAAATGGCTTCCCTGGGTCATCATCGGAATTACGCTCCTACTTGTGAGTGGTTTGACAAATTTCATTCTCTTTAACAGCACCGTAAAATCGCAAGAGTGGGGTGATGGACAATGGATGAGGCAAACAAGCTATCACGCTATATTCGGTGTGAAATTCCTCTTAGCCCTAGGGGTCTTCTATTTTGCAAGCGGACTCTTTGGCAGAGGGTCTGGTACAGCGTGGATTCGAAGTGATCGAATGCGGTGGCTCGGCGTCACACTTGGTCTTGTTGTTGCCGTAATCATGCTGTCTAGCTGGCTTCGGAATCTCCACATGGGACCAAATCAATCGTCGATTCCAGATCTTGGTGTCTCACTTGGCACTGAGGTTGAAACGGCTGATCCTGATGAATCGAATCGTTACCAAAACTCAGAGGCGGGAACTGCTTTCCGAGAGAATAGCAACTCGGAAGCACCGCTTGAATCATCTGACACAAGTAGACTGACTGAATAATGTGCTTACTTTCCCAAGCAGGTCAATTTTATGGATAAAAAAAAGAAAAAGCGACTTGAAGTCCTTCAACAGAAAATAACGAAACTTCAGAAACTCTTAGCTGCTGAAAAAGAACAGCCCGATGATCCGGCAGAAGTCCCACGAATTGAAGCAGAGCTTGCGAAGGCACATGAAGAAATGGCATCACTGAAGCAGTGATTGACAACGTATTTTATTTTTCGCTAGCCTGATTGCTTATGAACATCCGTAGCCTACTTGGTCCATTATTTGGTTTTGGAACAACCTCAAAAATACATATTTGGCACCGATTTGAGCCAATAGGTGAAGGCATTGCAGGAACAATGTCTAAATTTTACAAGGTGCGTGACAAGGAGTCCGACCATTTCGTTGGTCTTAAACTGCCTAATATGGACAAGGTTGGTCCAATCGAATCTCGTTTCAAGGGATTAAACAAGCCAACCGAGGGTGAAATTGGCAAGTCTATCCAAGGTGATCATGTCGTCAAAACACATGAGTGCGGAAAGACGCACGACGGTGGCCAATTCATTGTTCAAGATTTCCTCGATGGCACGCTTGTTCACTTTCGTTTGAAGCGGGGTGAGCCACTGTCACCAGATGACCGAATCAATATGATTGTGCAAACAGCGATAGGTGTCGCTACGGTTCATGACGCTGGATTTGTTCATCGCGACATCTGTCCAAGAAATCTAATGTTGAGTCATTCCGGCAAAACGACCCTCTTTGATTTTGGTCTCTCTGTCCCTAATAAGCCGGCCTTCCTAAGACCAGGCAACCGAACAGGCACGCCGAATTACATGGCGCCGGAAGTAATTCGGAGACGACAATCTGACCAGCGGCTCGATATTTTTTCGTTTGGTGTCACAGCTTATGAAATATACAGTGGGCAGCTTCCATGGC
This sequence comes from Planctomycetaceae bacterium, assembly GCA_018694455.1. GTDB lineage: Bacteria > Planctomycetota > Planctomycetia > Pirellulales > UBA1268 > UBA1268. The sequence continues at coordinate 6,173 of JABHNP010000247.1, forward strand.
CCGGAGGAGATGCACGTGCAGCTCTAGCTCACGACACCCCAGCTCCAGATATTCGTGAAGTTGCCGATGGCATGCCGGACCGGCTCGCCGATATAATCATGGACTGCCTTAGACCCGACCCTGACGATCGATACGACTCAATGGACTTACTTTTACAAAAAATGCGACGTTTGACCTGAATAATTGGGGGCTTGAAGGGGCCATGAGGTGATTTAGACTATTAAAAATAGGTTTGACGCGTCGAAGCTCTTTGCCCTCCATATCATCAAAGCCTCACCTGCTAAAGGAATTTCCACTATGACAATGAACAAAAGCCTTCGAGTCCGTAAAGGCGGTGGTGGCAGCCGAGGTGTCTTGAGTAGAGCAGAGCGGATTACAAAGCTCAAAGATCTTGAAAAGTGGAAAGAAGGCCAGAGCCCTCTCGGTCTACCAAAGGTCCGTGTTTACAAAATTTCAATGAAGAAGAAAAAGCCCAAGGATGATTCAGAAACGGCTGAAAGCAAATAGATCGTTTCAAAGACTTTGGTTACTGTGTGTTGGAAATTTGTTTGATTGCGTGGGCTGCAGCTACTTGTCCAGAATGAATCACTTGAGGAATTCCTACGCCCTCATAAGCACCACCAGCTAGACCAAGTGATGGCAACGTCGCTTCGAATTGCCGAATTTTCTTAATTCTCTCAACATGTCCTAAATTGTACTGCGGCATGGACGTGTGCCACCGGTCCACCTGCACCATTGTTGGTCTATCGCATCGGCCCAGTGTTGTCTTTAAATCGAGCAAAACTTCCTCAAGCACTTCTTCATCAGTTAGCTCTGCGATACCTGTATCGAGGGCACCCCCTATAAAAGAGCGAATCAGCACAGAATTGGCTGGTGCTCTACCTGAAAATTTACTACTCGAGAAACTGGCTGCCAGAATTCTTTTGCCTGCAATTCTTGGAACAATCATGCCCGCAGCCGACAAAGGATGTGTGATATCTTGTCGATGAAAGCCAAGTGAAACAACTGCAGCACCTGCAAATTCAATCTTCCCTAATTCTGCTGAAAGCTTTGAATATTCTTTGGCGAGAATTGGAGCTGCTACTGAAGCTGGTACAGCAAGTACAACACCGCTTGTTCCAGTGATTTGCTTACTAAGGGAAACCTGCCATTCAGTGCCATCATGTTGCAAAGAACTCACTTTATCCTGAATGATTTGTACACCTGCACCCCGAAGATGGCATTCAAGACTATCGATCAATGTCTGCATGCCATATCTGAAGGATACAAATTGTCCATAACGAGCACCACTTGTATCACTACTTTCATCCACCTGCACAATTCTTTTTTTTTCACCTCGTGTAAGACTGCCCCAGTCTTGTTCCATCTTAAAGAATTCCGGACATGCAGCCGCCATGCTAAGCCTATCGGGATCAGCAGTCCAAATACCAGAAACCAGCGGCTGAACTAATTTATCAAATGCTTCTTGCCCGAGTCTGCGGACAGCAAATGATTCCAGGCTCTCATCTGCATGTTGTTTTCGCTTCGGAATGAAACGCTCTCCAGCGACGCGCAAACGGCCGAAGACAGAAAGAACATTTGAACGCAAAAACGGAACAATTCGTCCCGGCGCAAGAAGTCTGAATCCTGGCGGTACGGGCACAAGGTCACCTCTATTATTTTTTCGTGGACTCCATACGAGCGCACGCCTTGCTTCAGGATTAATGCTCACAAGTTCTTTGGAGAGTCCGAGCCGTTCAACGAGTTCAATGCCTTCCGGACGAACAGAAAGAAAACTATCCGCTGCCCGTTCTATAAGCCATCCTTCTCGAGCCACTGTTTCAATGACACCACCCAGTCGATGCGCTGATTCGACAATGGTTATTCGAGGGGCGGGAGTTTGCCGAAGCAACCATTCTGCCGCAGAAAGACCAGCAAGCCCGCCGCCGACAATCATTACATGTTGTTGTTTTTTTGAGTGATTAACCATCGTTCAGATTGATAAGGAAATATGATTTGCTTGTTGTTTACTTACCAACTGTAGCTACATCTCATTACATTGGATCATAACGTAATAGCCTATCTCCCCTAATCTACCGGATAGAGACGACGATTACGCACCTACAGTGCTACGCAATATTTTTGGTCTAGACTCAGTTTCACACGACTTCTAGTGTCCGATCAACTTTGCGACAGTGGCATTCCCCAACGTTTGCCGACGTGACTTAGGAGGCTCCAAACCGTGATTGTGATGCAACGCTTCAGCCAATATTCATTTACAGCGGCTTTTTTCATCACATGTATACATTTTGCTTTTGTTACTGCAGCTGCAGAGCAGAAAAATGGTACATCGATGCAACTACCCTCATGGGTTGAATCAATCGGGGAGCCCTCTAAAAGGCAACGTGACGGAACAGCACCAGAAGAAGCTATCGTCCCAGTAGTTCAGCCATCGGTCAAAAGTAAAAAGACTTCTGATTCTTTTGGAAAAAAAGGAAATGCTTCTTCACAATTAGCACAAGAGCGAATTTCTGGATCAACGGTCTCAAGCCAAAATAAGCCAACGCTCTCAGAACGTGCCGCTCGACTCTTTGACCCAGAAGTTCTAAAAACTGCCTGGAATGACCTTCTTCCAAGTCCGAAAGAGAAGACTAATACACCTGTTGCAAAAAAGAGTACACCGAAAGATGAAGGGGCTTCTCTCGGACCAGAGACCAGCGTTCTCAAACAGGAAAAGTCTGAAGAATCTCCATCATGGCAACGACCACTTGCAGCTGCAAGAAGCCTTCTTCAGACACCACCAAATGTGAATGAAACATCGGCGATTGAAACCAAAGGTAGTTCAGCCAATAAACCAAAAGCAAATGCATCTACTGCTGATGCACCTTTAGATATGGCTCCATTAAGCGCTCCGATTGCTGAGGCTCCTGACGAAACGCCGACCCTGGCTATAGACCCAGCAAGTTTTCGCGGAGCATATCCAGGTAAGACAACTCGCGCAGATATTGATAATGAATGGGGCCCAGGGGAAGCTATTCCTCGTGACGATGGAACAGATTGTTTCTTTTGGAAAATAGAGCCCTTCGACAGAGTTGCCGTTACATTTCGTGATGGTGTTGTTACGGCAATCCAAATTAAGTTATCAAAACCTGTGCCTAGCTCTGAACTCGCCAAGCAACTCGAAATTGCAGATCTTAGAACTGTTGCCATTCTTGATGATAACGGTGCAGCAATCGGCCAAGTTTTTCCTGAGCGGGGCGTGATGTTTAGCCTTGAGACAGGTACAACTTCAGCTACCGCCGTATTACTTGAATCGCTTGATCCCGATTCATTTGTGCTTCGTGCAGAGAGTGAAATGAAATCATCTGCCGCTTACGCCGTTGCTGACCTCGAGTATGCCATTGAGATTGATCCAACACATCTGCGAGCGCATCGTCTACTTCTTGCACTCATGTGTGACGAGGGCCGCTGGCCGACTGCGCTTCAACTTGCCGATACTGCTGAAGAACTCGGGCCAGGGGATGCGTGGACTGGTTTAAAACGAGCTGAAGTTCTACTAAAACTCGATCGTCCAAAAGAGGCACAATCTGCCATCGATGAGCTTATCGAGAGACAAGACGTGTCGTCACTTCTTGCATCACAAGCAGGAAGACTTCGAGGACGCATTGAGCTTGGTAAGACTCTACCGGACTACGAACAAACTGTAGACTTGTTTACTGAGGCAATTCGTAAAGCGACGCCTCTTGCCGAAAGTCGTTCCGAGAACGTCCGTTCTGTAGCACAGCAAGTTCTTCTCGACGCGCACCTTGGCACTGCTCAGGCTATTGCCCAGGGAACTTGGCAACAAAAAAATCGTGTGATTCCAAAATGGATTAGCCGAGCCAATACAATTGTTGAGAAAATTGACTTAGAAGATCCTAGTAGAGACCGGCTCGAACTTGAATTGACCTGTGGCGTTCTTGCTGTTGCCGCCGGATCAGCAAACGCTATCGAAGCTGTGCCTTGGGTAAAGCGTTTACTTGCCATCAGAGAACAAATGAATGACTCGGTGACCGACCCTTGGAGGAGAAGACAGATTGATTGGCAAGTTGGATGTGGCCTCAATAATGCTCTCGAGGCGGCCCGAAAACGTGGTGATGCAGAGGATATGCTCGACAACGCCACACTCACTATTGCCTATCTTGAGCGAGGTGCCGAACACCGTGAATTAACGGCTGGAGAAAGGCGAGATCTTGGTGATCTGATGTTCCAAATAGGCATTATGCACAGCCTCCGAAATAGTGATCATGCCACTGCAGTAACCTGGTTCGATAAAACAATCCCTCTCTGGAATCAAAATGAGCAGGTCGTTCGAGATAATGAACTTGGACGAGTGGGCGAATCCTTTATTAGCATGGCCATTTCTTACTGGCAGGTTGAAAGACGAGACGACGCAATCGACTTGAGCCGCACTGGAGTTGATTTCATGGTTGAAGCCGTTGACCGTGAAAAACTCGACGAACAATCTCTGTCTGTCGCATACGGAAATCTAGCAACTATGTATGCGGAGCAGGGTGATACTGACAAGTCACAGGCTTACGCAGAAATGGCTACTCGCGTTGAATCAACGAGTAGCCTCTTACGCTAGACAGCTTTTTTTGAATTAATTTTCTCTTCATTTGCTGAACACGTAGCCCACGCAAAATCTTCAAACAAGTGTCTCGAGCAGCAGCCTCATTTTGCGAAGTTCAGCCACTTGATCGACTCCCTCGAGCGGTGGTAGATGAATACCGAGCGCTCTTTTATATCCAACACGACTAAGTTGAGTAGCAATTCTCCCATATTCAATAGTACCTTTGCCAATTTGCACCTGAAATGCATCTGCTCGTGAATCTCGCAGATGGACATGGCAAACATTCGGTAAGATTGAATCCCACGAAGTTGGTTTTTTATGACCGTACACTGAGTAACTCGGATCAAGTGTTACACCCAAACCAGGGACATTGCGGCAAAGAGAAGCCGTTGTTTCGGCATCTTGAGTCATTCGATCAGATGCAGTCTTTACTCCCACAACCATTCCGTAGGATGCCGCTATAGCAACGAACTTTCTCAGACGCTCAATCTCCCCATTAAATGGCGTACCCAATTCAGATGCTTCAACAACAATCGTGACAATCTCGAGGGTTTTCGCTAATCGACAACACGCATCAAATTTCTCGTATAACTTGCCGTCTTCCGGTGCTGCAAAGGACAACGCAACCGGGCGTAAGCGTTGAAGGTCACTACACGCAGCGATCGCAGAATCACTATTCTCAAGCACATCTGCAGGCTGAAGATGTGTACCACCTTCATGTATATCAATTTCGACAGCTGTAAATTCAAGTTCGGCAAGGCGTTCCATGGCCTGATCAAGTGGCAAATTGGGAAAACATTCGGTACTCACACAAACAAACAAAATGCATCACTCCTGGTAGACGACAACGATAAAAACTGAATATGATTCTCTAGACAATGTTAAGGTAGCGATAAATACTAAAAACTGGCAACTTCGAACTGCAACAAGAAGATCTGATTCGTCTTGCACTTTGGCCAAAGTAGGCGAAACTAACCATTTATTAGCAGCTTTGTGAACTCGAATGATAGAAATCTTGTTCCTAGGAAAATAATTATGTCTGACGAAGTCAATCCGGCACACTCACGTGTTGTCCTTGAACAGCCACGCCACTGGAACCGCTGGAAAGGACGCCTCTCTTGGATTATTACAAGCATTTCTGTTGTTGTGGCCATAGCCGCTCTTGGAGCAAATGCGGAATACTTTCAAACAAATCCAAAGGTTATTGAGCACTATCACTCATTATCAGAGGCGGCACGTGACAAAATTGCAATTGTAGAAATTCGTGGTGCGATTATGGGAGGGGATGGATTTACTCGGCATCAGCTAGATCAAGTAAAAGCAGACAACGCCATTCGTGCCATCGTACTTCGTGTCGACTCGCCTGGTGGAACAGTGAGTGGGAGTGATGAACTTCATTATCGAATAAAGAAGCTAGCTACCGAAAGAAATCTTCCTGTTGTTGTGAGTATGGGTAGTATTGCGGCGAGTGGTGGATATTACGTAGCCATGGCAAATAGTGGCCAAGATGAAATAATTTTCGCTGAGCCCTCTACAGTGACCGGTTCTATAGGCGTAATCATCCCGCATTTTGACTTTTCACAACTACTCAAACGTTTTGAAATCTCTGACGATTCAATTACGAGTGGTCCGCTCAAAGAAATGTTGAGCATTACAAAAGAAAGATCTCCAGAACTCGCCAAGCGAGAGCGTGGCATTGTTCAGGACCTTGTTGATGAAATGTTTAATCGGTTCAAAGACATTGTCCGTGCAGGTCGTCCAAAACTAAATGAAAAAGCCATTAAGGACGCAACTACGGGTCAGGTTTTTACAGCACAACAAGCATTAAAACTTGGACTCGTTGATAAAATTGGGTTTCTTGAAGATGCGATATCTAGAGCCGCAATCTTAGCAGGCTTATCAGAGGATTCCGTACGAGTCATTCAGTACAAGCAACCACGAGGAATCTTTGATGATCTTCTCGGTGGTGCCACTCAGGCACGTTCATGTAATACGCTGGAAATGGTTGTCGAATGGACTACTCCCAGAGCATGGTATCTTTGCTCATGGTTGCCAATGCTTACGACAAACTCTCTCTAGGCCGAATATCTATGAAGACAACTTCGGCCAAGGTTTGCTAATCGCCTGTAGTCACCCTTCACAAGGGCTTTTCCAGCACACGACAGAAGAATCGAACGACACCAGCAGGTTGCTGCCTGCACAGAATCGGTATCGGCCAGCCTATCGGCGTAGTGTATGACTGCAAGACAAGAGATGAACCCCTGAATACGATCTGACAGATCGGTAAGAATTAACTGCTGTTCAGCCAGCTTTCTACCGTATGCTCTGAGGAGTCGATCTGTCTCAATACTCGCCACAATAAGGTTGCGACGAGCCTGAAATGCCAAACTACGAAGCTCGCTATCGAGAAGAGCAGCATCTTCCTTAGGTGGAAAAAATTGTAAGCTTCGTGAAATCCTCCATTGTATCCAGTCTAGAAAACTTCTCTTCGATACAAGTGGGTGATGCTTTACGATGCCCTTAAATAGTGCCAATCCAAGTAGATCACTTTCACCTTCATAAATCCCTGCGGCAAAATGATCATGAAACGAGTCACCAAGCGGGTGCCCTACAAGAAATGCACGACCTCCATGAACTCCAAGTGCATCAA
>JABHNP010000161.1 GCA_018694455.1 Planctomycetaceae bacterium
CAGTCGATATGCTGCTGAGCAATTGCCGGTGAATCAGTTCCGTATTTTCCTAGTTCTGGTGTCCCGACGTAGTCATGCCGTGACCAATCACCTTTAATATACCAAGGGTAATAGTAAGCCAGCACGTTTGGCGTAGACCGTTCATACGAACGTTGCGACACCGTGTTGGCATCAGAATTCGATGGTTCAGCTGCGAAACCACAAAAGCTAAAGGTGACTAAAAGTGTGACTGGAATCCAACGAAATGGTTTCATGGCTTTTATTACGCGTGTACTCATTCTTTGAAATCGTCGAATGGCCGGCCTGTGGACTTTTCCGCCGGAATCATAGCACAGACAGATTCACAGCACCGGAAATTCTTCATAATGAACTTCTGCACCCGCCTCGTATAGACAGGCCAGCTTGCCGGCATCATTGAAATGGCTAATGCAAATCTCCCTTAATCATTTTTCTCTAAAGTCAACATCTCCTTCCGTGTGCTGGGATTCACAACTCAGTAAAAAGATTTGCCCGGTCACACCACCAACTTGCGAAAAAGGAATCGCAACAGCGTGCCTTCCATCATCCTGCACTGCGTGAATCCTGGGCCATTTCTTGCCGTTGTCTTGAGAGTATTTGAGTACGACATCAAGATCACCGTGACCGAACGAACCCCCGACTCTTCCTTTAGCAAAAACCAGCAGCGGCTCTTTCGCATTTCTTAACAGAGCAGTCATACGTATGGTGTGATAGCCCTCTTTCCCGACTGCCAGTAAAGCGTCGAGGACCTTCCTTTATTTCCTCTGTTTCAAAAGAAACTGAATCAGCATTTTATCGGTCACGGGAGCCCACTCCCCTAGACTGTGGCCAACGCCCTTAAGAACCATCAGTTCAATCTCTTTGTTGCTAGCACAGTCATAATGCGTGGAGGTCCAGGTGCCGTGATCAGTGAAGACTGGCTTTTCACATTTATTAAATGTGGACCAGATGTCCATGCGTTGTTGAGCTGAATACATTGGATACTTACCACTGCTGCCATGGTAGCTTTTGTCAGCATCACCAATAACTTGCATGATGGAAAGCGGCCGAGTGCTTTCCAGTGGCTCATGCCCGCCGATGGTCATCCCGCATTTTGTAGGCGCAATGGCTGCAAAAAGATCTGTTTCCCGGGCCAGCCGGTAGGCCATCAAGCCTCCACTCGAAGAACCGGTAGCATAGATGCGGGCATGGTCAACAAGCCCCTGCGTATCCAGCAATGCAATAATATCTTTCATCAACCCCACATCGTCAGCATTGGTCTTCGCATCTGCTCTAAAAGCCCAGGCTGTGACGCCCGTTTTCGTTTCCGTAGCAAGTGGGCTAACACTAATCAGACCATATTGATTGACGAAGGGCTTCAGCCTGCGGTTGTACGCGACAACCGGTCCACCAGCCCCATGCATACCAATGACCACCGGATGACCACCCTTTGAGATTTTTTGAGGCAGCTCGATTAGCACCTGACGCCTAATGCCACCTTGTTGTGTAATGACAATATCATTCACGCCGGATCGAAGCTGGGCACCATCCGCCGCAGCAACGGCGACGCACCCTCCAGACAAGGCCGCCAGAGCGACAATGGCACAGAATTGAAGTATCCTCATTTCATTACCTCCCAGATAGTGACAACTCCTACGGTGCGTTGACTTGCTGGTTTTTCAAAATCGCCGTTCACAGCACTTTTGTAACGAGCCACGAACTTAAAAGGGCTCTACTTTTCCCTGCTCATGTGGAAATACTTGGTGACCCTCACCTTTAATTTTTCGGATACGCCAGTGCCATCCTCAACCAAACTCGCCACTTTTGAATCGTCTAATGGCAATTCGACCCTGCCACTTTTGTATCAGCCCTTGGTAGCCTTTTTCTTTTTCGCGAGTGGTTTCTTTTTTGCCGCCTCCGCTTTTTTGTAGTCTTCCATCGAAACGTTAGTGGCAGCGGGCAGCTTCATGAACTCCTCGGTGTCGGGCAGGGTGATCCACGGGTTATCTGTGGGGTATTGATCCAAATTGGCATTGAGCTCTTCTTCAGTCAGAGCTTTGGAATTCACGCCATCTTCCGGGACGTTTACGCCAGCGACCCACACGATAGCGTTGAGGACGATTTTCCGAAAGTCGTTTATGGCCCAATTGCGATGGTAGTGGCCTCCAGTAAATCCAACGCCGCGTCCACCATCTTTTCGCTCAACCCCCCACATCAAAGTCTGCGTTTTGCCAAGACCATCAACACCATGCTGGTTCCAAAGATTAATAACACGTTTCAGGCGATCGGGGGAGGGGACTGCCGTGACGAGATCGATAACTTGGCCACGTTCCTTCTGGAAACGCATGTTGTAGTAGAATTCGTCGTAAGCCCGAACGAGATCAGCAACGCCGCTTGAAATCGGGTGATCCGGGAGCGCGCGGAGGTCAGCGACCCAGTGCGGATTCACCGACCAACCGGTTTCCATGGCCGCACCGATCCAGGGACGAAAGTATCTCGCGCCTTCCTCAGGGCTCGGATGAACCGCGTAGTGCATAAACATTAAGCCAACGCCAGTCTTGGCAAGCTGATCAGCTTTCTCCCAACCATGGCTGACAACTTTGGTACCGTCGGAGTAAATAACAACGGCATCGACGCCATTGAAGATGGACTCGTCTTCAGGCCAGCCGTTTAAAACAGTGGCATGAATGTCGAGACCGCTTTGCTCGTTGAGGGCTTTAGCAAGAAGTCGACAGCCAGCATTGAATTCGTGCTCGCCGGACTTGTGAGACCGCTCGCCGGCGAGAAAAAGGATGTTCGTAGTCTGTGCAGTTGCAGTTGAAAAGCCGTAAGCAGTTGACCAGATCGCGAGCAGTGAGAAAAATAATTTTATGTACATCTGATTGTTTCAGCGATGGGTGTGTATGGGTAACACTTCGATTCTATCATGAAAATTACCGGGCTCAGCGGTAAGGAAGTTCAAACACCTGATGTAAAGCACTCGGCACGCGACTTCTTTACCCGAATATTTTAAAGTGTAGCGGGTGACGTACTCGAAATCCTCTAAAGACACCTGGCTATTTAAAACGCTGCACGTACCTCAGGACCCAAAATCGATTAATATCAGCCGGCGAATAAAGTGGCGTTCGCTTTCCACTGCCAGTAATGCAGCTTTAAGGGTTCGAATTGTGGGTACACACCTTTTTTTCTGAAAAGTATGTCCACACTTTTTGATGTGGCGCATGATAAAATCATGGACCGAATTGAAATCCTCAAAGTCTTGATGCCCGAACGGACAAAACAGATCTCGCTAGCATGGTCGATTCTGCGCAAGACCCACTTGTCTGAAGATGCCTACCAAGACATGTTGGCACGCGTGTTTGAGAACAGTGATATCTTCGAAGGGCCTCAACATGTGCGTGACTGGTCGTGGAAGGTGCTTCGCAACCGATGCTACGAAATGATTCGTAAAAAGAAATACCAAGCCGCGCTGCTTGACGACTCAATCCTTGAACTTGTGGACTCAGAACTCGAACGCCGCGGTACTGCCGACATGCCACTTCGAGCCGAAGCACTCCGTGCCTGCCTTGAAGGATTGAGTGAGAGGTCGCGAGAAACGATCAGAATGCGTTACTTTGAAGGGTTACCCGGCAATCGAGTGGCTGAGAAACTCGGCCGTAAGCCAGAAACTGTGTATAAGGCTCTGCAGCGGATTTATGTCACGCTTGCCCAGTGCATTCAAAAGAAGATGGCCGCACTTGAAATGGGAGATACCCTCTCATGAATCATGAAGCATTCCTACACCTGACCACGCTGTACCTCGAAGACGCGATCAATGCTGACGACCTAGAGTTGTTGAACCGTGAACTTGCAAACTCACCTGATCGTGTACAACAATTTAATGATCTGCGATTGGTGACGGGGTTAATCAATGAACATGGTCGTCCAATCGATTCGGTAAGCGTGGATAATATTGGGGCAAACTTTTCCTCAGAATCTCCAAGCCATGCTTCTTCTGCAATCGGCTTTGGACGAACCACATCAACACTTCAGCCGTCAATGCGGGCACTCGCAGTAGCGGCACTCGCTACGGTTGCATTACTTCTGCTTTTCCTGAATTTTTCAGGCATCCAATTACGGCGAGACAGTGACGCTCCGCAACGAAATCTTGACACTCCTGGAATTGCCACTCTTGAGTACACATCCCATGCAAAATGGGAAAACAAACAACGAGTAGAAGGAGATCAAATCGGCAAGGGAAAATTACATTTAAAGATTGGCCTAGCACGATTAGATTTTCATAATGGCGCCACTGTTACGCTTCAGGGGCCCGCCCAATTTGAAATTGTCTCGCCCAACAGAACAATCCTCACCAGCGGAATCCTTACAGCCTCCGTGCCAGACTCTGCAGTTGGTTTCAAGGTTCTCACACCAGCAATGAATGTGGTCGATCTAGGCACTGCTTTTGGTGTCTCGGTGGGAGGGAATGGTGAAACTGACGTCTGCGTCTTTGAAGGTGAAGTGGAGGTCAGTCTTACTGACAGCAAGAACACGCCACAGCTTGTTCGCGAGGGCAGTGCCGTCCGTTCCAGCCCAAAAGCCAACTCCATCAATACGGTGGCTTATACAACCGTGCGTTATGAAAACGCATGGCCGGTCACATCTGGGGTATTGCAGGCAACAGGACTCATGAAATTCGTCTCTCCCGGCCCCAGCTTCGTACCAGGAAGATACGAAGACAGCAAGCGAATCCTGGTGTTCCGTGAACGCTCCCGGGTCCTCTTGAAATCAGACCTCGAAGTCAATGTGACCGAACCTGGACAGTACATCCGCGTTAGACGACGGAACAGACAGTCGATTGGTGCTGGACAGGTCGTTGGAAGCTATTTATTGCAACTCAATCCGATCGGCGAGTTCTTCCGTAACGAAACTGGTGGAGCGAGAGTCATCGGACAGATCACGTTCAATCGACCGATCCTCGGATTGATCGGTGGCACGACTCAACTCATCAGCACCGACGAACTGCTCGGTCATCCACGAGGAAATTATGGAAACACACGGCGAGGCATTGAACCAGCCCGTCCGGACGACCAGCCTGATTCAGGTCGGGACAATGTGACTCTCAGCAATGACCGACGTACATTATCACTTGATTTATCAGCTAGTTCAGCCGTTGATCAAATCCGAGTTATCGTTTTAGAACAAATACAAGTTACTGCTCCATCCCGACTCACTTTCAACAACGCTTCCCGTTACGAGAAAGCACTTTCGGAATTGTAATCATGTCAACAACTCAAATATCAACCGTCTGTCGCATCTTGTTACTGGTGCTGATCGTTGCAACAACGCATGCACATGCTGAGAACATGAGCTACGCATCCGCACGAATCGACGATATCATTACCGTTGACCTGAAAAAGCATGAACTCCAGCCGAACCCACCCGCCAGCGACATCCAATTTGTCCGCCGTGTTTACCTAGATGTAATTGGTCGTATTCCGACGAGCGAGGAATTACAACGCTTTTTTGCAGAAACTAGTAAAGACCGACGTGCGAAGTTAATTAATCAATTGCTCAAATCCCCTGGGCACGAGTCCCACATGTTCAACTGGCTGGGAGACATGCTTCGTGTGAAAGATGACTATTATCGAATTGGAAAGACCTACACTTTCCACGCATGGCTCAAGTCCCAGCTTCGGGAAAATCGCCCATGGGATGAAATTGTCTACGACATGCTCACTGCAGAAGGTCGTCTTGGAGAGAATGGTGCTACCGCATACCTCTTGCGCGATGCCAGCATGCCGCTCGACAGCCTGTCCAACACGCTCACCACATTCTTGGGGGCCAATGTTGCCTGCGCTCAATGCCACGACCATCCTTTCGCCGACTGGACCCAGCGAGACTTCTACGAAATGGCTTCCTTCTTTGGCTCAACTGACTTTGAACGCGTCGACACTCGAAAGCCAGCGATAACACTGCGTGACGACCGTTTCTCAAAGGCGAATCTTGTGACGTTGCTCCAGCCAAACATGGAGCGTGTCGTTTTTAACAACACCCGTTCGACTGTGTTCCCTGAGGACTACGCATGTGATGATGCCAAGCCTGGTGAGAAGGTCGTTCCAAAATTCATCACGTGGGAGGGTATGAGAAGAGCAAACGTAACGACCAAGAACCCTCGCCACATGAGGACTCTCTTCGCAACCTGGCTTACATCACCAAAGAACCCTCGCTTTGCTGAAGCGATTGCGAATCGTATCTGGAAGAAATTTTTTGGTATCGCTGTGATGGAACCGATGACGAACCTTGATAAACTTAAAGAGGCTACAAACCCACAACTGCTGGAATTTCTTGGCCTACTCATGCGAGATGTCGACTTCGATCTCCGAAAATTTCAGCGAGTTGTACTGAACACAAAGACATACCAACAACAGGCCAGTATGACGCCACCTGAGGGCGAAGACTTTCGATTTCCTGGGCCACTCTTGCGTCGGATGACAGCTGAGCAGACATGGGACTCCATTGTTCTCCTACTGCGAGGACCGGAAATTGACCGAATTAAAACAGACCATGCTCCAAACATTGAACGCCTTGTTTTTCCATTTGAATTTGAGAATGACAAAAAGAAAATTGTGAAAGACCGAGAGAAAATCTTTGCCTTTGCAAAAACATTGCTGACTGAGCAACAAAGCACAAAAGACTCCAACAGCGATGGTGGACGCGGCCTCTTCATGAGTTCTACAAAAGGAAGAAAAACCAAACTACGCGGTGAAGATTCATGGCTGAGGGCTTCGGAATTGCCACAGCCAATGCCACCCACACATTTCCTGCAAGTCGCAGGTCAGTCAACTCGTGCAATTGCTGATGACGGATCAACTGAAGGTGGGATCGCAGAATCGCTAGCAATGATGAACGGTGAGGTCGCAAAAAGCCTGATGAGCAAAGCTTCAGACACCGACACAACGGTAAAAAAGACAACCAGAAAAAAAGCAACTAGAAAAGAAAACAGAGGGAAACGAAAAACCATGCAATCCGTACAGTCCGGCGGCACGAAAACCAGCCAGGACAAAGGCACGCAAGCCATGCAGATCACCGCTATTTATAGTGCGATGCTTTCACGTCCTCCGCGTACGCAAGACATGAAACAGTGTCTCAACGCACTTGATCAAGGGCTCGGTTTCGACGACATCGTCTGGGCTCTTTTAAACTCACGCGAGTTCATGTTTATTCAATAATTTCACCCAACCGTAATTCATAAACGAATCGCTTAACGATTGAGTTCATCATGAAGCAACTACTAAA
>JABHNP010000188.1 GCA_018694455.1 Planctomycetaceae bacterium
GACCACTTGGAATGCACGGCAGGATTTTTCTCGGTCCAAGAAGTGGGCAAGAGCGCCGTTATGCCTTTTCGGCGAGAGATCGAATCGATGAAACAGTAAATCGTATTCGAAGCGTACGCGGTGCACGGTACCACTATATTCGAAACTATTTTTCAGATCGACATTTTGCGTCATTAAATAGATATAAGGAAAAGTGTTTCCCAATTAAGCCTCTGATGCGAGAGATGTACGAAAGAGGAGAACTCACGGGTCCCCCACGTGACTTAATGAATCCACGTGTTTCCGAGGAGCAGTTATTCGATACCGAAGAAGATCCGCATGAGATTCATAATCTTGTTGATTCAGATAAACAAGAACATTACCAAGCACTTATTGGTATGCGATCAGCCTTGGACACGTGGATTGTAGAAACTAATGATCAGGGAGAATTTCCAGAGCCAGAAGAAGTTGTGAAGCCGTTCGAGAAGGAAATGCACGACTGGTTCGGCACGCCTTCATGGCATCCTTACGCACCAGAGAAATCTCCATGAGTCACTATGCATTTCGGCAGATGCGGCCGAATGAGCAACATGATGTTGCTATCCTGATTCGTGAATCAACAAATTATTGGTACGAGGCCAATGGAAAAGCACCAATCTTTACTGGTGATCCAAACTCAACCATGTTGTTTTGCGATGTCTACGAAACACTTGATCCAGGGTGTTGTATTCTTGCCATTGTAAAAGAGACAGGGCAGATTGCAGCATCCTGTTTCTATCATCCTCGCTCCACCCATGTTTCACTTGGAATCATGAACGTCCACCCCGAGCATTTTGGGAAAGGACTGGCAAGGCAACTTCTTGACCGCATTGTGCGTCTGTCTGATGAACAGAATAAGCCGACGCGTCTTGTCTCGAGTGCCATGAACCTTGATTCATTTTCACTCTACACACGTGGCGGTTTTATACCCCGACAGATTTTCCAGGATATGACGCTGGCCGTACCTGATAAAGGTCTTCCTAAATGTACCGTTCCCGGCCTACACAGAGTGCGCGATGCATGCCTTGATGACCTTCAGGATATCGTGCAGCTTGAACAAGAAGTCTGTTTTATCGAGCGCGAGAAAGATTACCGGTTTTTTCTTGATGACTCGATGAATATATGGAATGTCTGTGTCATTGAATCTGAAGAGACGAAGCAGATTAATGGCGTGCTTGTGTCTGTAAAACATCCAGGATCCACCATGCTTGGTCCGGGGTGCATGAGATCAGAAGAAGATGCCTTGGCTTTGATTCGATATCAGCTCGATCAACATCACCGCGGCGGTCAGCCTGTGTGGCTGGTGCCGTCCTCGTGCCATTCTCTGGTGACAGAACTCTATCACTGGGGCGCAAAAAACTGCGAATTGCATGTTGGACAAACCAGAGGTCAGTGGCAGGAGTCTGTTGGTGTTATCATGCCTACCTTTATGCCTGAGACAGGCTGATTGTTGATTTTTGGTAGCATCAACCAGACAGTAATTTCGCGAAGCAAACCATAAAAGACAACATAGAAGATATTCTTGAAAATACACAACGTGCGTGAAAAGAGCAGTACACACTCTACGTGGCGTGATTTTTGCTGGGCTGTTTTCTTGGCTGGCGGTTTCTTTTTTGTAATTGGTTTTGTGTACGGTGTCCTGTCAGGTGTAGCCGTACCCTTACAAGATCCAACACCTGCAGAGCGAGCTCTTGAAAAATTTCATTTGCAGATTTCACAATGGCTGGTGGTGGCTGGTGCATGTTTATCAGTCGGTGGTTTTTTTATAATTCTTGGCAAAGAAATCATTCGTCAACTGTTCAGAGACTAAGTATTATATGAACAGTCGGGTATATGAACGGTCTGGTCATTTTGGTGATACTCTTTTCCAGACTGAGTAGTGTTCAGTTGAAAAACCTGGAATGCAATCATGGATGAGATGATTGAGGCCTTTAAAAGCATTGTCGGCGGGACAAACGTTCTCACCAAGGAGATGGATACGGCCTACTACCGTTCTGGCTTTCGCTGTGGATTTGGTGGTGCTAAGGCAGTGGTATTTCCCTCAACCCTCGTTGAGCAGTGGAAGGTGTTGCAAGTCGCTGTTGATGCCGGCTGCGTCATTATCATGCAAGCTGCAAAGACTGGTTTGACTGGTGGTTCATCTCCAAGTGGCTTCGACTACGACCGAGACGTAGTAATTATTAATGTCAGCCGTTTGCGCGGTCTCCGCCTACTTAAGGAAGGGACACAGGCGGTGGCTTTTCCCGGTACAACACTCTTCGAACTCAGTCAGGAACTAAAAAAGATTGATCGTGTTCCTCACTCTGTACTGGGGTCGACGACTATTGGTGCGACTGTTATTGGTGGCGTGGCAAATAATGCTGGCGGTGCACTCTGTAAGCGTGGTTCGTCCTACACTGAGTTTGCGATTTACGCTCGAGTGAATGAGCAGGGCAAACTTGAGTTGATCGATCACCTCGGGATTTGCAACCTTGGTGAGACGCCCGAAGAGATTCTCAGCCGACTCGAAGCCGGTGCGTTCGCGGATGAGGATTTGATTGAGGACGGACGGGTCGCATCCGATGTCGACTATGTTAATCGCATCCGCAATCTCGATGCCGATATGCCGAATCGTTATAACGCAGACCCAACACGTCTTTATGAAGCGAGTGGCAGCGCCGGCAAGATTGCATGTTTTGCTGTGCGAGTGGATACGTTTTCTGCTCCAAAAAAGAAGCAGGTGTTTATTCTTGGAACCAACGATCCGGATCACTTCGTGAAGATGCGTCGCCACATTCTCGGTACGTTCGTACATCTTCCTGAGATGGTCGAGTACATGAACCGATCGACATTCACTACCGCAGAGAAGTATGCCAAGGATGTTGCATTGGCAATCAAGTATCTTGGAACTGAACGATTGCCAAAGGCCTACGCTCTGAAGGCGAAGGCAGAATATCTACTTAATAAAATCTCTTTTCTGCCAAAGTATCTGCCGGACATCTTTCTCTATTACGTCAGCAAGCTGTTCCCGCAGCACCTGCCCAAGCGGCTGCTGGAGTACCGGGATATTTATGAGCATCTTCTGATTCTTGTCACTGCGGACGAAGCGATCGACGAGGCGAGGCGATACCTTGAAAACGATTGGGGTCGAACGGACGGAGTCGGATTTTTCGAGTGTTCAGAACGCGAACAAGAGGCGGCACTCCTTCACCGATTTAGCGCTGCGGGGGCTGGGCTCCGGTATCAGAACCTTCACCAAAAAACCACCGAAGAGGTTCTGTCACTCGACATCGCACTACTCAGCAACGATCCGGACTGGATCGAAGATCTCCCCGATGAACTCACCAAGGACTTGGTGCTGGACCTGTCCTACGGACACTACCTGTGCCACGTGTTTCACAATATCTACGTGTATCGCCAGGGCACTGATATGGAACGGATAAAGGCGCTTATGATCGAGCGGCTCACGGCTCGAGGAGCCAAGTTTCCTGCGGAACACAACGTCGGTCATCTGTACAAGGCTGAGCCCGTTGTCAAGGAATTTCATCGGCAGCTCGATCCAACCAATACCTTCAATCCCGGTATCGGAAGAACAAGCAAAAAACGGCTCTGATTTATCTCGTGGCCGGCCGAAGTGCACTCCGGCCTGTTCCGTATTCTCATTCAGCTGGGTAAGGAATGTGAAAAATGCACCTAAGCCAGGTGTATTTGACCCGCAAAACACCTGTTTGGTGGACTGCCCAGTCTTTGAACTTACCTTAAAACTGCTCTTTTTCACCATAAAAGATGGGGCATCTTAAAACTCATCAATTTCTCATATTTGTCTCACAATCGCCTCATAAAAGATGTCGAAACTCCTCGCATTCGGCGAAGGCGTTTTTGTTTGTTCGTCGGTGTTCATTTTTCAACTTATTGAAGGAGTTAGACGTGTATCACACCGCTCGTTTTTTTCAGCCAACAGGAAGTCGAAATCGTGGCTTTACGCTGATTGAGCTTCTTGTTGTTATTGCCATTATTGGTGTTCTTGTCGGTCTTCTTTTGCCAGCCGTTCAACAGGCTCGTGAATCTGCACGGCGGGTTTCATGCGCGAACAATATGAAGCAGCATGCTCTTGCAATGCATGTCTACGAGAATGCTCGAACGTATTTTCCTGCTGCTTGTTACACCGTTGATTCGGATCCATCTGCAGGCGGAACAGCAACAAAGGGAAATCTATCTGGAAAAGAACATGCGTGGACAGCTTTTGTTCTGACGAATCTTGAGCAGGGTAATGTTAATTATGACTTTACAAAGCACTGGTGGGATCCTGCAAATCGTGTTGCAGCCACAATCCAGCCAAGTGTTTTCAAATGTCCTTCTGCGCTGCCGCCAGCGGGTGGATATGCATCAATTGACGGGAACACGAGAGATAGTGATTCAGCTGCTCCATCACTTGATCCAAATATTTTTGGTCAGCGTGACTATGAAGCAATGACTGGGGTTAAACATAAAATTGTTGCTACTGGTAATCCATGGCCAACCGAAGCAGAAAGAAAAGGTCCCAGGGGTATGGGTGGACTTATTAAAGATGCTGAAACAAAGGTTGCCCAAGTTACTGATGGTATGAGCAACACCTTGATGTTTGTCGAGAAAGCTGGTGCCCCTGATGTTTACCAAGGCCGCGGTAAACTCTCGCCAACCGGTGCAACCAATCAGACAATTGCAGCGCTCGATTCTCTTGGGCCTTCAAAATTAGATGGGATTGATCCAGCTACGGGCCTAAAGCGCGACAATGATGATGGCAATGTAGCCTTTAATGCAACGAACGACGGTGAGGCATATAGTTTTCATCCTGGTGTTCTTGTTGTGAGCAGTATGGACGGTGCAACTCATGTATTGTCAGAGTCAGTCTCACCAGTTCTTTTTGGGTCAATGATAACTCGCGCTGGTGGTGGTAGTCCTGGTTCTACTGGCGCCAGTGAACCAAATATTGAATGGTAGTTTTCCAAAAGAAAAATTGATTGGTTTATGGCACATAGTCACCAACCAAGCGTAAATTTAAAAGCTGCGGCCGCGCTACTTTCTTGTAGCGTGGTCGTAGTTTTTTTTGTTTTCTGGGGAGCAACTGGAGAAGCGGCTCAGCCAGTTTACGACAACGTGAAACCGTTGCAGTGTCAAATTGTCGCAAGCGCAGTATTTCCGGAGATTATTCTTGCGAAAGAAGATCCATCTGTTGCGCACGATGTTCCTGTAGTGCTCGGTGGAATAAGTGACGTTACTGTTGAAAAAGCACTTAATGACAGAGGGCAGTTTGTGATACGGGTGCTGACAGACAGAGGGCCCTCACGCAAGATTGAGACAGCACGTGGGAAACAAAGAGTATTCCTCAATCCCTCTTTTGTTCCAACAGTACTCGTCTTTGGGGTTTCAGGGTGTTCACTTGATGGGAGTTGTGGGGAATCAAAGAAACTCAAAATAAACCTCCAGTCTCGGTTTTCGCTTCAAACCCCGTCAGGAAAAGTGATTACCGGGCGTTCAAACGGTCTTGAAGGTGACGATAGCATTGCAAACCCTTCTGGTGAAGAATTGCTTGCTCCCGATGTTAACGGGATTGATGCCGAAGGCTGTGCTCTTCTCGCTGATGGAACCTTCTGGCTATGTGAAGAATATCGACCATCAATTTTATGTTGTGAGACTGATGGTACAGTCACCAAGCGATGCATTCCAGAAGATGTGAAACTTCCGTTGAGTGATATCCAGATTGTTAAAAATCTTCCGGCTCATTACGCAAAGCGCCGAGCCAATAGAGGCTTTGAATCATTGGCACTGAGTCCCGACGAATCCACAATCTGGGTTTTGATGCAGAGCCCATTTGACAATGAAGCAGCTGAGCGTTCAGGGAATGTGCGGATCCTCGGATGCAATCCGGAAAATGGTCAGCCAACAAGTGAATTCATCTATCGTCTCGGTGACCCTGCTGCCGCTGATTTTCTAACCGGAGGCGTCGTTCCTGATGATGGAAAGCTTTGTGCAATGGCGGCAATCGGCCCAAAGAAGCTTCTCGTTCTCGAGCAATCAGATGATGGTGATGCGAAAATGTATCGCTGTGAATTAGACGAAGCGACCAACGTTCTCGATGATGATCAAGATCTAGATGGTGTCCGTAATCTGTCGCAAGTTGGCGTGGTGCCAGTAAAGAAAACACTAGTAGCAGACCTTGCCAGCCTTTTGCCATCATTTGCCTCAGATATCACTGCTGGTCAATGGCAACCAGAAGTGGACGAACAAGTTGCCGGCCTTAAGCTTGAGGGTTTGGCAGTTCTAGATAGTAATCATGTCGTTGTCGTAAATGACAATGACTTCAATGTAGATAGGCTTTTTGATGAAAATGAAGTAAGCAGGCGATCCTGCATGTGGGTGCTGTCGCTTCCACAATCTTTGTAGTTAAAGTTCTTAAACTTATTGAAGTAAGGAAAAACGAAAATGTTTAGTTCGGTGAACATAAAAAGAATTTTCTTAGTCATGTTGTTGGGCCCGCTAGGCTGGGTAAATGCGGGTTGTGGAACCTCAAGCTCCGAAGCTTTGAAAGAAATTTCAGAAGTCAGTGGTACAATCCTGCTTCCAACGGGACGACCGCTGAAGGGAGGGAAGCTCATGTTACGTCCCTTTGGTGGTGTACGAGGTGTAAAACGACTATCAGCTGATATTAATGAAGACGGGACGTTCATCATTAGACCTGATGATGAAAAAACTAAAATCATCGCTACGAAATATAAGGTCTTTGTTGGGTTAAATGAGCCTAAGTTGCGAATATTAAAAAACCAAGTACCAGAAAAATATCTAGATGTCAGTGAAGATGAATTCGAAACAGATCTCTTTATGAACCTAGATGAGCAGGCAAGTAGTGTCGTGCTTAAGATGACAAAAGGATAAATCCTCATTCTGAGTTGACTGAAATTTGGTGCTGCATTTGAAAGGTGGAAGTGATTACGTGTTTGGTCGATTTTTTTCCCTATCTTTGGTTGCATTGGTAGGTGGATTCATAGCTTGTGACGCAATCGCTGAAATAACGCTTCGGTCAGTAGGAACGTTCCACACGGGTTTGTATGACAAGTCAGCGGCTGAAATTCCGACGTATTGCCAGAAGACAAAGCAGGTCTTTGTCGTCAATGCTGAATCAGGTCGAGTCGATGTGCTTGGGCTTGGGGATGACGGCAGTTTGAAGAAGGTCGGCTCAATCGATGCAGCAGGTGATCTCGGAAACGGGATGTCGGCGGTCAACAGCGTGAGTGTTCTTGATGGAACGCTTGCAGTAGCTGTTGAGGCAGGCGTAATCACAGAAAATGGTCGGGTGGCTTTTTATGACACCGGGTCATTGCAGTTGAGAGGCTCGGTCGAAGCTGGGGCGTTGCCTGATATGGTGACGTTTACACCGAATGGCCATTGGGTTCTTGTGGCGAATGAGGGCGAGCCAAATGAGGAGTACACCATCGACCCGGAGGGTACGGTTACGGTTGTTGATGTTCGAAATGGTTTTGACCAGCCAAACACGCGGACGGTGACATTTCGAGACTGGAATCTTGACGGAAAACACGCGAAGCAACTTCCAGAACTGAAGAAGCGTGGGCTTCGTATTTTTGGACAGGTGTCTCAATCAGGTGACTTCGAAAAGAAAACACCAGCTACGTTTGCACAAGATGTTGAGCCCGAGTGGATAGCTGTCGATCATGAAAGTCGTTTTGCATATGTCTGCCTACAGGAAGTGAATGCAGTTGCAGAAATCGAGATAGCCAAAGCAGCAGTCTGTCGCATCATACCTCTGGGTTATAAAGACTTTGGTGAAAGTAAAAATGGAATTGATGCGAGTGATAAAGATGACCGTATTGATATACGTCCTCGCTCAGGACTCTTTGGCATTTTGCAGCCTGATACAGTGCGAATCTATCAGCAAAATGGCAAGCGTCTGTTGGTAACAGCCAATGAAGGTGATTCGCGTGTTCGTCCAACATCAGATGATGCAGTTCCAGGGATCGAAGAAGGTGCCATCTTTGAAGATGAGGCAAGCCTTGAAGATTGGCCTACGACCGGGACTCAGTTTGAAAAACAGACCGCTGATACAGAACTCGGAAGGCTTAAGCTTGTGCGAGATTTGGTTGACAACCATCTTGATGAAAAGGGTCGACCAACTCGACTTTTTGCATTCGGTAGTCGATCATTCTCAATACTTGATCTCACGACAGGTGACATTGTTTTTGATAGCGACAATGACTTTGAACAGATAACGGCTCAGCACTATCCAGAGTTTTTTAATGTGAGTAACGACTCATTAAAAAAAGAAAAACGAAGCCGAAGTAAAGGCCCAGAGCCGGAAGGACTCGTTCTGGGTACGATCGGTCAGAAGACGTATGCATTTGTTGGTCTTGAGAGAATTGGTGGCATTATGGTCTATGACATTACGCAGCCAGAGTCTTCCAGATATGTTGGCTATTTCAATAACAGGCGGTTTGAAGTACCTGCTACCCTCGGTGATGGAACAGCAAATCCAGAAGCTGGTGACAGTGGAATTGAAGGATTGATTTTTGTGCCAGCAGAAAAATCACCGACGTCGACAGATCTTGTGATTGTTGGAAACGAGACAAGCGGTACCACAACGGTCTGGGAAGTTATCCCAAATCAGTGAGCCTGTTACGTTTCACGCAAGCAAAAATTTCTACAGATGCGTAGATAATAATCGTGAAAAAAAGCTGAAAATCAGGAATTCTGAGTACTCGGTAGTACGAAATCCGATTTTTCAAAATAATGACTCATTGGCAGATGATATAGTTCAATAAGTGCCCGCCGATCGACTATTCTTAGTCCGCGTCAAAAAGTCGTATCACCTTCTGACGGCGAAGCGGTTGTTTTCCATGGAGCGATCCTGTGGTCCGCAACTTTGTATCTTGCCGGTGGGCGGTGGCTGAGCGATTCAACGTCGTTGTTGCTCACCTCATGTGGAGTGTGCTTTGTTTATGCATGCCACTATCAGTGTTCTCAGAAGAGGCACCCTCGTTCACCCGTGATATAAAAGGTCTGCTTTCAGATCGCTGCATTCGCTGTCATGGCCCAGATGCAGAGGATCGTCACGGTGGTGGCGAATATGGCTTACGGCTCGATACATTTGAAGGTGCAACTGAAGACCTCGGTGGATACGCCGCGATTGTTTCAGGTAACGCTCAGAAAAGTGAACTAGTTATTCGGATTTCAGAAGAAGATGCCGACCTTATCATGCCACCCCCAGAAGCCGGTGAGCCACTTTCAGCTGATGAAGTCGCATTATTCCGACGTTGGATTGATGACGGGGCGAAGTATGAACCACACTGGTCATACACCCCTATTCGTCGTCCAATAATTCCAGAGGTATCTAACACTTTCTGGCCGCGGAACCAGATCGACAGGTTTATTCTTGCGAAGCTTGAAACCAAAGGTCTTGTACCCAGCCAGGAAGCAAATCGTATGACACTTGCCCGTCGGCTTGCGATTGATCTGACTGGTCTTCCGGTCAGTCCAGAGCAGGTTGATGAATTTGTTGTAGATACATCAACCGATGCCGTGGAACAATTTATTGATACATTGCTCTCTCACCAAGGCTATGGCGAACACATGGCGCGCAGCTGGCTTGATCTTGCACGGTATGCTGACAGCGCAGGGTATGCAGATGATCCACCCCGAACGATATGGCCCTATCGAGATTGGGTCATAGGTGCTTTTGATAACAATATGCCCTTTGATGAGTTTACGATTGCACAACTTGCAGGTGACTTACTTCAAGATGCAACGGTCCATGATGCGATAGCCACTGCGTTTCATAGAAATACTCTGACCAATAATGAAGGTGGAACAATTGATGAAGAATTTCGTTCAGTAGCTGTTGTTGACCGTGTGAACACAACGTTGAGTACGTGGATGGGCACGACAATTGCCTGTGCACAATGTCACGACCACAAATACGATCCTCTTTCTCAACAAGAATTTTTTGGTCTCTATGCAATCCTGAATAATACCGCTGATGCGGATCGAAAAGATGAATCTCCGCTCGTTTCAATACCGTGGGAACCGTTGGATGTAAAACGCAGGCCATTGGAAAAAGAGTTAGCTGCCATATTGAAGGCGGTACCAGAGATGAAGAAGATTACTCCCAAGAAGCAGGTTCAACCACGAGGAGAGCCACCAGAGTTACGACCACTTCGGAAGCATACAGACACACTACGAAGAAAAATTGCTGCTGTGAAAACAGTGACGGTGCCTGTGATGGAAGAGCTTCAGGATGATAAGCGGCGGGTAACAAAATTGCAGTATCGAGGGAACTGGCAAGACCTTGGCCCAGTTGTAAAAGAACATGTTCCTGCTGTGTTCCCACAACCGGAGCTTGCTGATGGGCAAAGAGTGAGTCGCCTGAAGCTGGCTGAATGGCTCGTTGATCGAGAAAATCCCCTCACTGCACGAGTGCTTGTGAATCGCTTATGGGAGCAGATTTTTGGTATCGGTATTGTCTCAACAAGTGAAGAGTTTGGAAGTCAGGGTGAATTACCAAGTCATCCAGAACTACTCGATTGGCTAGCATGCGAATTCATTGATAGTGGTTGGGATATTCAAGCAATACAACGATTGATTGTTACAAGTGCCACCTACAGGCAGTCATCGAAACCAACTCCGGAACTGCTGGAGTACGATCCAGAAAATCGTCTGCTGGCATGTGGTCCTCGCGTCAGACTTTCAGCCGAAGTTATTCGTGATCAGGCACTTGCAGCAGCAGGACTACTTTCTTTGAAGAAAGGCGGCCCTAGTGTCCATCCTCCCCAGCCAAATCTTGGTTTAAAAGCAGCATTTGGAGCTGGTATCGATTGGAAGACGAGTGCTGGTGAAGATCGGTATCGTCGAGCGATTTATACGACGTGGAGGCGGAGTAATCCATATCCTTCGATGGCTACCTTCGATGCACCAAATCGTGAAGTCTGTACGATCCGCCGGCCTCGAACGAACACACCCCTACAAGCACTTGTTACGTTGAATGATCCAGTTTTTGTCGAAGCTGCACAGGCACTTGCAAGGCGTATCATTCGTGAAAGTGAGGCGAATGTAGAAGCTCAAGCCACTCGAGGTTTTCGTTTGGTTTTGACAAGAGAACCACGTCCGAGTGAAGTAGAGCGTTTAGTCGAACTTTATGAGGAGACATGTGCCAAGTACACGACACAACCAGGTGCCGCGATGGCTATGGCAACGAAACCACGAGGCCCATTGCCAGAAGAGATTCTGAAGCATTTTGATGGGAATGTGAGTGAAGCTCATATACATCTGGCCGCATGGACAGTTGTAGGGAATGTGTTATTGAATCTCGATGAGGCATTTATGTGCCCTTAGGAAGACAGCGATGAATCCATGTATTGAACAGAAACTGCTCGCCACGCGTCGTCATCTTTTAGGCAGTATGGCTGGTGGTATTGGTGCAGCCGCACTTACTGATTTGCTAGGGAGTGGTGCACAAGCAGCGTCGCCAATATCTTCTTTTTCTGATCCACTTGCCATTCGTCCCCCTCACTTTGAACCACGTGCAAAACGGATGATTGTGATTCATCTCACAGGCTCACCACCACATCTTGATATGTACGACCACAAGCCACAGCTGGTCAAAAGGGATGGTGAGGAGTGTCCAGCAGAGACAATAGCAGGAAAAAAGTTTGCGTTTACGAGTGGAACACCAAAATTACTGGGTACACGAAGAAAATGGAAACGGTGTGGCCAGAGCGGCATGGAGCTCTCAGATGCGATACCGAATTTACATCGTGTAGCAGACAAACTATGTCTGGTGAAGAGCATGCACACTGATCAGTTTAATCATGCACCAGCTGAATTAATGGTCTACACAGGGAGTCCACGCGCGGGTCGCCCAAGCCTTGGAAGCTGGGTCACGTATGGTCTTGGTAGTGAGAATGCAAACCTACCCGGTTTTGTTGTATTAATATCCTCCGGTGTTCAGCCTAATGGAGGCACAAGTAGCTTTGGGTCGGGTTTTCTGCCGAGTGTGTACCAAGGAGTTCAGTGCCGATCAAAGGGTGACCCGGTACTGTATGTGTCGAACCCAGAAGGCATGGATCGGCAGTTACGTCGAAAAAGTCTGGATGCTCTGAACGATTTGAATCAGATGCAGGCGCAGGAACTTGGAAACCCTGAAACTCTCACCCGGATTGCACAATATGAATTGGCATATCGAATGCAAGCAAGTGTGCCTGCGGTTATGGATATTTCAAAAGAACCGAAGCATGTTCTGGATGCCTATGGTGCAGAGCCCGGTGGATCAAGCCTTGCCAATAATTGTCTGCTTGCTCGGCGACTGGTTGAGGATGGGGTACGATTTGTGCACTTGTTTGATTGGGGATGGGACTTTCATGGAACAAACCCGCAGCAAGATATTCGGGATGGGTTAACTAAAAAAGGTGCAACCTTTGATAAACCAGCTGCGGCTCTGATAGAAGATTTAGAGCAGAGAGGTTTACTCGACGACACACTTGTCCTCTGTACTGGTGAGTTTGGCCGAACACCGTTCCGTGAAGGCCGAACATCAAAAGGTGGAGTGCTTGGCCGTGACCACTATCCCGATTGCTATTCGATATGGATGGCAGGGGGTGGTGTCAAAGGAGGACTCACGTACGGGGCCAGTGATGAACTTGGTTTTCAAGTGGCTGAAAACCCAGTTCATATTCATGACCTGCAAGCTACGATTCTCTATCAACTTGGGTTCGATCACACAAAACTGACCCATCGTTTTCAGGGTCGTGATTTTCGGCTCACAGATGTACACGGTCAGGTTGTTCGAGAGCTACTATCGTAATACTGTTGTATTTCAGCAGATTTTATAAAATCCGATAGTCACATCGCTGCGTTTGAATACGATACAAAGACGAAGTAACGTGCTTACCGTGCAACTATGTTTTCTGTAGCCAACGGCCGGTTATGCCGTGAAAAAATAAAAAATATCAGTCGGTAAGAAATTTCATGGATGACGGTAATGATAAATGCATCGTCCATAATCGTTAGATAAATCAGGAGTGCCAATGACTGCGGTGACTATTGTCTGGTTTCGGCATGATCTTCGGTTAGATGACAACCCAGCTTTTATCGAGGCGTGCAGCCGCGGAAGTGTTGTACCTGTTTTCATCTGGGCTCCAGAAGAAGAGGCTCCGTGGGAGCCAGGATCAGCTTCTCGTTGGTGGCTTCATCAATCTCTAGAGAGACTTTCAGAGAAACTC
>JABHNP010000234.1 GCA_018694455.1 Planctomycetaceae bacterium
ACAGCCATCCAAACACCTCCATGATTCTAAAAAATATTTCATTCAGAAACTCATCACTGATATCGGTCAATAAAAAACTTTGTCCGTTACATGCCGACTATAGCTTTGCAGAATCGATCATAACAATAGCGTACGACACCAAGATGTTATTTTGAAAATTCTTTTAGCTTGTCCTTGCATGATCTTGTCCGCCACTGGTAGCATTTTTTCATGCCAAAAGAATACAAAAATTCGATGGCGCTGAATCATCAAAGCCACTTTGTACGTGCTGACCTAGGCCGGATGAGTGCTGTTATTTTTCACGAACATTCATGGTCAAATGAGAAGTCCATCGAAATAAGTCCGACAGACCCAACCTCTATTGGATTGCGTTATGCTTACGGAATCTATTGAACATCGGGTGATTCCATTGAGACTCAAAATACGACGAGCCATATTGAGTTCTCTTTTGTTACTCCACGTAAGCTCTATTTTTCTCAACAATTTAGCCTGGTCTCCCCTCATAAAAAGCCTTTATCCGTATTATTACCCGTACATCCAGTGGACTGGCCAACGGCAAGATTGGAAGATGTATAAAAACCCAGATCATTTCGATCAACAAATCAATTATGGTTTCCTCTTAGAGAATGGAATCAGTAAAAAAATTCCGGTAACTTTCGAAAATAGTCCTCGCATGCTTTACTTTTTAGAGGGACTGTTCTCACAAGGTCAAGAACAAGAGGTAATGAGTTACCTTGAATGGAAATCGAATCGCATTCAAAAACCTCACCATCTGAAAAGCCTTGTGCTACAACGATCTACCCGCGAAACTCCCCCACCCGGCATTCTTCGAAAGGCTCAGGAATATACGCTACAAAAAGAGTATGTTCTTAGCTTTATTAGCTCCAATTCAGCTTTGCAGCAGGACCATAAAGTTTCTGGAGCCCCCCCGTGAGTGCTCACTCTTGGACTGCCTACTGGGACAGGTTTTGGTTCGCTCCAAAACCGCAAGCAATACTCACAATAATGCGGATGAGTTACGGTGCCTACCTGATTTTCTATTTCTGGAATTTACAGCCAGTAATGGAAATGTTTTTTGGAACGAGTGGCTTGGTTGCACTTGGCGGTCGCTTCCCCCAACAACCGTCACCAGTTCCAACTATCTTCACAATACTTTCAGATAGATCAGATACTGTTGTCTGGCTTGTGACACTTTTAGGAATGTTTTCTGGAGCCATTCTTGCGACTGGCATTTTCAATCGCATCACACCGCTAGTTGCATGGATTTGTGTATCATCCGTTGTAACAATTATCCCAAGCAACTCGGGTGATTTTCTCGTACAGTGCTATGCCATACTGATGGTCTTTGCTGGACTGGCCGGACACCTAGGGAAACCTGTCTGGCAATGTTCAACAGGAGACCATCCGGCATGGAGCTTACGATTGTTTCAGATTCAAATCGTATTTGTCTACTTTTTCTCGGGATGGCATAAACTCGCTTCAGTTGCTTGGTACAACGGTTCCGCTTTTCACTATGTTGTATCTCAAGAATTTTGGTCCCGCTTTGACATTACATGGCTTGCCGCGTATCCAGTTTTCACTTCTGCAATCACAACTTTTGTACTTTTTTTTGAATTACTACTTTTCCCAGTTCTCA
Source organism: Planctomycetaceae bacterium (assembly GCA_018694455.1). Lineage (GTDB taxonomy): Bacteria > Planctomycetota > Planctomycetia > Pirellulales > UBA1268 > UBA1268. The sequence goes on from JABHNP010000234.1 coordinate 1,637, forward strand.
TTTGGGTGCCAGCCACTCGACGTTTAATGTTAGGTTGTGGACTTATATTTCATCTCATGATTTTTGCAACGCTAAAGGTTTTTGTCTTCCACCAAATCGTACTCTTATTTTATCTGGCATTCTTAACATCTGACGATATCAGTCAGCTCAAAAATCATTTAGAATCCGTACTGAAAAAAAGACACCTTACACTTTTTAAAATTTCACAACCTTATCATGAATAAAGTCAAACCGACCTGCTCTTCATATGAATTACAAAACAACCAATACAACTTTTAGACCACCATGGTGGATGAGGAACCCTCATTTGCAAACTATTCTGCCAACCGTGGTGCCCCAGAAACTTGCCGACCACAAAGCCAAGCTACATAGAGTCAGATTATCTGACGGTGATGCGATTGCCGTTCATGAAGATTGCCCGAAAGAATGGGTTGCTGGTGGAAAAGTAGCCATTCTATCCCACGGCCTTACCGACCATCACCGCACACCACTTCTCGTCCGCCTCACAGAAAAGCTAACCGCTCGGGGAGTTCGTGTCTTTCGCTGGGACATGCGTAGTTGTGGTGCGGGCATTGAATGGGCTCGCCACCCCTATCACGCAGGTTGCTCCGAGGACCTCGGTGCTGTGGTTCATGCCGTCATTGAACAATGCTGCAAAAACACAAGTGACCTTTCTCCCGATATCACATTGTTTGGAGTATCACTCTCTGGCAATGTCTTATTGAAATACCTAGGAGAGTCACCTGATACCATTCCCACAATGGTACAACGCGCCGTTGCCGTGAATCCTCCCATTGATCTTATCGCTGGCATTGAATCCATCAGCAACCGACGTAATCGTGTCTATGAGCGTCACTTTACCAAGATGCTTTTAAAACACCACAAACAATGGGCAGGTGTCCGACCAGATGTCTACCGTCCTCCACATGGACCGCAACCACGAACACTTGAAGGATTTGACAACTGGTTTACAGCACCGGCAATTGGCTACCGGAATGCTCGTGAATACTATGTGGCAGCAAGTTCTGCGAAAGTTATTCCCGCCATCTGTATACCCACCACCATCATCACCGCACAAGATGATCCCTTCGTGCCTTTTGAGATGTTCTCGAGTGATCATATAACCTATCCAGACAACGTCCGCTTGGTGACGACCAATTATGGAGGCCATGTCGGCTTTGTTAGTAAAAAAGGGGATGATCCAGATATGCGATGGCTTGACTGGCGAATAGTTGAAATTGTTACTGGTGAAACGATTTCGTAGTCTGACAATATTGATCTCAGACGCAGTATCTGCAGGATCCAAATTAATCTTGTCGCTTAACTCTCAGCAGCACATGAAGTATCAGGAATGCGGGTACCAGGTCTAAAAAAGAACGATTGATAACAACTCCATATCTTCTTGATTCATATCACCACAGCTGTGCCCATGTCTCCTATACGTATTTCCAGATGGCTCGCCCGTGAAGTTGATTCACTTCAATTTTCAGCTCCAATAGACTGTGTTTACAATCCACTTATTTATGCGCGTAAACCACACGAGGCATATCTCAAGCGACATGCAAAGCAGGGGCTTGATGCCTTATTCCTAGGTATGAATCCTGGACCATGGGGTATGGCACAAACAGGTGTGCCATTTGGAGAAGTTTCTTTTGTGCGTGACTTTCTCGGAATTGATGAAGCCGTTAACCAGCCCCCCGTTATTCATCCAAAACGACCGATCAATGGCTTTGAGTGCACCCGAAGTGAGGTGAGTGGTCGACGGCTTTGGGGCTGGGTTCAAGATCGTTTTAGAAAGGCCTCAACATTCAACAAACGATTTTTCATTGCAAATTACTGCCCGCTTGTCTTTATGGAAGAATCTGGTCGTAACCGCACACCAGACAAACTTTCTCTCCAAGAGCGTGAACCGCTCTTTCTAACATGTGATGAGGCACTGCGACGGCTCGTGAAATGGTGTCAGCCAAAATGTGTTATTGGCATAGGAAAATTTGCTGAAGGCAGAGCTTTGGCTGCACTAGGTAAAACCGACAGAGCCATCGGTACGATTCTGCACCCCAGCCCTGCAAGCCCCGCTGCAAATCGAGGATGGCAGGAACAGGCAGAAAAACAGTTACAAAGACAGGGCATAAAACTACCGTCGTATGCGGCCAACACGAAATGAGGCCGTCAATGTCGTAACATACGGAATGAATCCTTAACTTACAGAAAACCGTGCCAACCTGAGGCACCACTGGTAAAAACCCAGCCGTCTGTAATTGCCCGGTAAGATTCCTGAAAAACTCGCTGATGAGCACACATTTTAAAAAAATTGGTTTTTGGAAGCCCCTCGCGGCCTTCGATGTGGTGTTACATCCCGGTCGTTGGCGATACGTATTTCGCTATCCAATAAGTATTCGGTTTGAGGACTCCGAATGGGCTCAGCACCCTTCAGTCATTCGGTGGACCTATTCACAACGCTCGCATGAAAAACGTCTCCTACTCACTTTTACAAGTGAGAATACTTACAAAGAACTTTCTTATCGATGGAGGAATATAGCAAGTGCATTAGGGCGATTAATCAGGCACTCTCCAAAAATAGAATTCAGCGATATACCTGTTGACGTAAGTGACTGTACAGATTCTTCAGTCCCAGAAAATACATTTCGGTTTGCCAAATTATTCAGTGACCCTCACGACCTGATACCAAATCCATTTTTGCTTAAAAAAACTCGCCGTGCATGGCGTTCCATCAAGTGGGAACGTAAACAAGACTCGCTGTACTTTCGGGGCGCTCTTACTGGAACCTTACAATCCTTTGACAACTCACGGGTTGCAGCATGTCTGGCCGCAAAGAAAATCATGAACTCTGACTGCGGTTTATCGGACTTCCCACAAACACCGCCCACTTTTCTCACCACGCTCAGGTCACAAGGTTTGTGTGCCGAGACAGATTCAACGAAGACACTGAACAAGCATCGCTACTTATTAGATATTGACGGAAACACCTCTTCATGGCACAGGTTTTGGCTGATCGGAACGTTCGGGTGTGTACCAATCCGATTTGAGACAAAGTGGGTTGAGTATTGGCATAAAAATATTGAAGAAGGAAAACACTTTTTATATGCCAACCGTGAAACACTCTCCGAGATTGTAGATTTCTTACGAAAGCACCCTGAAAAAGCGATGTCCGTTGCCAACAACGCCTCGGAATTTATTCGAAATGAATTATCGCCTGTTTGCGCACAAAAATCCTTCGAAAAGGCGTGGCTGGGTCGAATCCATTCATGCTACTGACTTTTACAAGATTGCACTCAGTTTTGATTGCACGAATCCTAGTGGTGACTCAATATCCGTCAGCCCACACTCATAAAGTAACAGCTGACTTATAAACCTGCTGGGCTACTACTCATTTTTTACGCTTGCCTCACTCAAATTTCTGGCTTCGGCATTGGAAACACTGAGTTGGCTGAGGTCTGTTGAAGTAAGACCTTAACGGCTGCGGCAACAACATCTGGTCGCTTTTCAGCTAGATCGACGGTCTCACCTGGATCAGTTGCCAAGTCATAGACTTCCCACGGAGTTTGTTCTGCCTTTTTTCGCTTCAGGTTCCTGCGCACTGCCTTCATGTCACCAAGACGAACCGCCATCTGTCCCCCATATTCTGGAAAGACCCAGAGGAGTGATGACGGACGAGAACCAAGCGATTTTTTTTCCTTCAAAAGATGCCATAAGGAGACACCGTCGAGACCGTCAGGCTTCTTGATTCCTACGACATCACACACTGTCGGAAAAATGTCTGGAAACCAAGCCGGGGCATCAATGACTCGACCGGCCCCAGCGTCTCCGGGAAGCCTAACAATGCATGGCACTCGTAAACCTCCCTCGTAGACACTTCCTTTGTAGCCACGCAAGTTCAACGTACTGTCAAAGAAGGAGGCATCTACACCGCCTATATGCAAGTTCGGCTCACCGCTACCCTCGTGTGTGGTGCCGTTGTCACTTGTAAAAATTATGACGGTTCGGTCCATGAGGCCTGCTTTGTTCACTGCTGTGACTACTCGCCCAACATGGTCATCGAGCTCAGCAATCATTGCTGCGTACCCAGCTCGCGGCCTCGGATGTGGGAGATATGCATTCCCGCCACGATATGGTGTGTCATCCCAAGACTCCGGAAACTGATTCACCGTTTCGACGGGTGGATGCATCGCTACATGTGGCTCGGTAAACGGACAGTAAAGAAAAAACGGTTTTTCAGCATGGTCATGTATGAATTGTTCTGCCTCAGCAACAATTGGCCGGGATGCATAAGTCTCTGCGATCCAGTCTTCCATTCGAACTTCGCCCTCGGGCTGTTTTTTATGGCCCGGAATTGGATGATCGTTCAGGTGTACTTTGTCAGCGTTCCGCCAGAGACTCTCGGGATAAAAACTATGCGCAACTGCTTGGCAGTTGTATCCAAAAAAAAGATCAAATCCTTGGTTATTCGGGTCACCTGTACTACCGACAGGTCCAAGTCCCCACTTTCCCATCGCGCCGGTTGCATATCCCGCTTGTTGCAATAATTCAGGAAATGTAATTGCCTCAGATCGAATAGGAAATTGGCCCTCATCAAATTCAGGAAAGGCTGTTTTCGCCTGTCGATTACCACGAATTTCAGCATGCCCCAAATGCAGGCCGGTCATAAGAACACATCTCGATGGCGCACACACTGGCGCACCAGAATAAAACTGTGTAAATCGTTGGCCAGAAGTGGCAAGACGATCAATGTTCGGGGTGGGAATTTTTTGCTGACCGTAACAGCCAAGTTCTCCCCACCCCAAGTCGTCAGCAACTATAAGCACAACGTTGAGTCTAGCTGCAACGCTCTGAGAAGCTGAGGAGGTGATTCCAATACACAACAAATTACAGAGTAATACACGACAGAAAATTTTCATTCGAGACCCCCTAAACAACGGAACTCATTTTTTTAGTTCAACTCTTTTAAGACCTGACAGAAAAATATCTGAGCAAATACGGGGCTGTCATGAAAGTGCAGGTCCTAATGAATGAGTTCTAGGGATTTTCTTTAGTCAAAGAACTTAACAATGGAATAAAACCAAGCCTTGCAGATGCTGGCAGGCGATTATTGAGGCGTTCTTTGTTGCCACGAAGCCAACCAAGCGGATGGCCTCGCCATGTTGCAACAACCCAACCAAGTGGCCCGGCTGGAAGAGACAAGCCTTGGAAGAAGTTTTGCGCTTCACGATCACTTAGTTCATGCGTTGCGCAGGGCCTCCAATACTCATCCCTCCGTAAAGCAAGCGTATGTGACGGAAGCCACTGTTTAGCAGGCCGATATGCAATTTCACCATGTCTTCCGCATGGCATCTCAAGACGTCGCTCGATGTCCTTTGGCAATTCTGTCAAAAGGTTCGTCTGTTGAATTCTATAACCACCACGCGTACCACCAACGGTTTCTTCACCTACTACCAACAGATCTTCTTTTATTTCCTTCTTACTTGGAATCATCTGATTCAAGAGTGGTTCCCCCATTAAGCGCAAGCGAACGGCGTAAGCCCCTGCACATCGATCACGATGTGGATACAAGCGATATCCGCCTGGTGAACGTGGAGTCTGCCATGGTTGTAAATCAGAAACTGTTTCCACACACCAGCCATCATGTGTAGTAAGAAAGGTCTCGATGACATCTTCATTTTCATCTGGTGCAAACGTGCATGTGGAGTAAACGAGTCGGCCGCCGGGTCGTACAAGTTGTGCCGCTGCTGAAACTATCCGCTGTTGTCTCGCTGCAGAATGGGTCACTTGAGACTTTGTAAAAGCCGCAAGAGACTGCTTCCCCTTCCCAACGAGCATTTGGCCTGTACAGGGGGCGTCAACAAGCACAGCATCAAACTGTTTTGTCCACTGGGGATCCAACCGTTCAGGATCTTTTGATGTGATGCAGTAACGAGGAAAACCAACTCGTGCAAGATTGAAATCAAGAGCTGGAAGTCGACCTCGAATTGGTTCATTTGCCAACAGAAATCCACTGCCTGGCCCTACCTGTTCAAGAATTGCCGAAGCCTTCCCACCTGGGGCCGCACACACATCTGCAATCCACTCATGCGGCTGGACATCGAGAAGACGAAGGGCCAACATGGATCCTGCATCCTGAATAAAATATGCACCAGCAGCATGTTCAAGGAAGCGCCCTGGCTGATGTGTTTCACTACAAAAAAAACCTGCCGGATACCATGGTACTGATTCTGAAGAAAACGGAAGAGACCCTTCTTCCGCTGGCCCATGTGCTTGCGGCAACCGTATCCGAATGGCTTTTGGTGGTCGTGCTCGAAGTGCCTCTGTCAACACGACTTGTTCACTCGAAGAAAGCACACCATCCAGATTCCCCAACGAGGGAACGACGCTGGCCTTCTGCTTATGACGATGCTGCTTTTTTTGTTTTGACATCATACAGATCTCACAGAGGCAAACATCTTTACGATCACATCGTCTAATCTTGAAATACAGGAATAAAGTCGATGAGTGTAAATTGTCGGGCCCCCACAATAGTCGCGGTTAAAACACCATCTTCAACAATTTTCGTCTCTGAGTTGAGTGTCGCCTGATGGATATCAGAACCGTCTTCGTCACTTATGTTTTTTGTAATAATCTTTACTCGATAAGCCTCACCAGAACGAAATCCCTCGCCGCAAAAATCCTGCAGGCCTTTGCCGGTATTAGAATGTCGACCCGTTTGAATAGTGCTTGGAATTGACACTTTCGTGAATGTCTTTCCATTTGCTCCCGATGCATATACCAACACTCGAAAAGATTTTTCTGTGCGATTATACGAGGCAATACGGTATCGCTCATTTCCAGTAAATCCACTACCCGTTACAGCTATATCGTTACCAACTTCTCCTGCAACAGCGTGACGAATGACCTCATTGGGCCCTGCAGCAATCTGAGAAAACCATCGCCAGATGTAATAATGAAGATGATTCGGGTCAGGTGGGTTAATGTAATCATCGACCGTAAAAACATTGCCCTCCAGTGGTCGAATCTGAAAACCCTCGTCGTTTCCGGCAAGCCCGATTTTCTGAGTCACGATACCTGGACCACCATCACTTGCTGGAATCACGAGTTCTGGCGCAATCTTTGCGATACGGCCGTTGTAATCTCGCCTCTTTGTTAATCCCATTGCCCAGCCACTCGAATTATCTGACCAAGGAAGCTGCATCGTGTTAAGGCCTCGCTCCATACAGTTTCCAATGATTGTAAGTGTCCGGAAAAAAGCATCTTTCTCGTTTTTGATACCATCTCCATTGACGTCGACTGCGCTTCCACCATCATCCCATGAAACCCAAGACTCAGCTGAAAGAACCGACTTATGGTGATACCCCGCGATATCTAACTTATTCCGCACAAGTTCATAATTTCCCCAGACTGAAGAAACAAAACTACCGTCCATTCCGCCGTATCCATCATTCTGATCCGATACATTTAAATTCAGTGCATCAACGCCCCTCATCAAATCATGACTTGCAATATATCGATCATATAACTCATTCACTCCACGGCCGCCCTTCGCTGCCAGACCCTTCATCTGTCCACAATTCTCACATGGACTCATACCAGATGTGGAAATAAGCACAGGTAATTTTGGATCTTGTTCGTACACCTGCCTCACTGCTCGAGCGCCATTTATAAAAATTTCTTTGATCAAGAAATCAACGTCAGCGCCTTTCATCATCCCTTGATTATTTACTTCATGAGATAATTGATAGGAATCCACTCGGCCTTTGAAATGCTTTGCAATACGATTTACAAATGCAGGAAAAGCCCCTATTTTTGGGCGTTGGCCACCACTTACCCCTGACTCAGAAGCCCATGCTGGGCAATGAAAGAATACAAATTCCACCTTGATTTCGTAGTCTTTACATGCATTGACCGCTTGCTCAATGGCCTGCAAATAACCAGACGGTTGCTTGAGATAATCTGTGTTCGCCTCAGTTGGCTCGAGTGCCGACCACGCCATCCAAAACTGTACGTAACTGCTATCTCTAGCAATGATCTGTCGCTGAGCATCGTATGCATTATTTTCTGGTCGACCAACAAAAGGCTGCCAACGAACACCTACTTGCATATGGTCGACAGTCCATTGATAGCCGTTGTTATTGAAAATTTTTTCCTCCGCGTTCAGGCAATTGGGTGTGCCAATTATCCCCATGAATAAAAAGAAAATGAAAACAAACTGCTGTTTGAGAGAAGCCATTATCATCCTTTCAAAAAACAGACTACATTTTGATTTTTGTCACACGCGGCGCGTTTCCCATCTACAACAAGAAAAGCACGTTCTATCTTGAAAACACCGTTCTACCTTGGAAACATATGAGGCCTATCCGCCGCCAAGCCGACCTACCATGACTCCAGCCCAGACACACACTAAACCAGAAATAACAGTTCCAACAACGTAAACTCCAGCGAGAAAGGGTCTGCCCTGCTCGAGAAACGCGTACGACTGAAATGCAAAACTCGAATACGTCGTAAAACCACCAAGAAAGCCGACTAACAATATTGGTTCATACCCAGCTGGCAAGCCGATACGACCCCGCCCCAGCGAGATAATCACACCAAAAAGGAAACTGCCGATCAGGTTAACCGCGAATGTGCCCCAGGGCGTTTCTCGCCCACATAAACGTAGAGCAAGTATTGCAACACTCGCACGAACGAGCGTGCCAAGGCCTCCACTAATTGCCAACCAAATCGCATGTGAAAAAGTCATCGGCCTTACTCGTACGACCTAACAGAGCCAGCATTTACGAGGCGTGCTCTGATTCAAGTCGTGAAGGGAAAAACACCTACGGCGCGATTTATGGATTCCGCCGCTGCAAACAAGCATACTACTAAAGTATTCCATCTAAAGTATTCCATCGCTCTACTTTTCATCTCACCTTTTGTCAGCAAATCCAGTGATTCCAATTGCTCGTTGGTTTGAGGTTATACTTCTTGTTCATTTCGATACCAATTCATTGCACAGAGATTACACTCCTGATTTGTCACATCGCCTTAGGAATTGCATGCTCGCATGATCACCTTTGATAACAAAATCTTATTTGTTGGGTTTGGATTCGTTGCTCGTTGCACACTCCCAATCCTTCTTCACCACATCAAAATCGACCCGAAACAGATAACGATTATCGATTTCGCGCCGGACAAAGAGGCTCTTCGTCCATGGACTGAACAAGGTGTTCAATTTGTTCAAGAAAAGGTCAGCCCTAATAATTTAGGTGAGGTACTCTCTCGCTATGTCGGCGAAGGTGATCTGCTCATTGACCTTGCTTGGAATATCGACTGTTGTGAGATCGTTAGCTGGTGCCATGACCATGGAACACTCTATCTAAATACATCTGTTGAGCTATGGGATCCGTATGAGCACGCAAAAGGCGCCCATCCATCACAACTCACACTGTACTGGCGACATATGAATATCCGTCGCATGGTCTCAGCATGGAACGAACCTGGGCCAACTGCCGTATTGGAGCACGGTGCAAATCCAGGGCTTATCAGTCACTTTACCAAACAGGCTCTTTTGGACATTGCTGAGACCTGCCTTGAAGAACAAAAATTCTCTGGACAGCAAGCTGAACGAATTGCACAGTACCAAAAGACTCACACCTTTAATTACCTTGCGAAAGAATTGGGTGTAAAAGTTATCCACTGCAGTGAACGCGACACTCAGATTTCTAGCTCACCCAAAGAAGTTAATGAATTTGTGAATACCTGGAGTGTTGAAGGCTTTCGTGAAGAAGGGACAACAACAGCCGAGATGGGCTGGGGGACACATGAAAAAGAATTTCCTCCATTCGCATATCAGCATGAAGATGGCCCACAGAGTCAGATCTGCCTAGCACGTATGGGAATGAACACATATGTCTCAAGCTGGGTTCCTGATTACACTATTACCGGCATGGTTGTTCGACACGGCGAAGCTTTTACGATCACTGAGAGACTCTCTGTCAGAGACAATGCTGGAAAAACAATCTATCGCCCGACTGTGCACTATGCATATTGCCCATGCGATGCTGCTATTGCCAGCCTGTGGGAACTCCGTGGCTACAACTACGAACTTCAACCACAAACTCGTATCATGACCGACGAAATAACAACCGGGTCTGACATCCTCGGTGCACTCGTTATGGGACATCCACTTACATCATGGTGGTGTGGTAGTGATCTATCAATTGAAGAATCTCGGCGGCTTGTGCCTCATCAAAATGCAACAACAATGCAAGTTGCAATATCTGTAGTTGCTGCGTGCATGTGGATGATTGAAAATCCACGTGAAGGTGTAAAAATGCCAGACGATCTACCGCACGACTACATTCTTGATATTGCCAAACCATATCTCGGAAAATTTATTTCCACACCGTCCGACTGGACGCCTAACAAGAACTCTTCTGACACTTTTTCTGGATACAATAATCCAGACATTGACTCTGATGACCCTTGGCAGTTTAAAAACTTTTTAAGAACTGATGGAAAAGACTAA
>JABHNP010000106.1 GCA_018694455.1 Planctomycetaceae bacterium
GACGACGCTCTCGCCTTAAAACCTTGCCAACGGTTGTGGTACTCCATTTGGCACTTGAGCCAACCGTCACGCTATGAACCACTTCAATATGGTCTCCCGGCTGAAGTTGTTCATAGGCATCACGTAATTCCTGCTCTGCTGATTTCATAATTGTGACTCTAGCCACATCTGCTGACTATTTCCCACGGTCCATTTCAGTTTTAATCATCAGGAATTTCATGGGTTGGATCAAACTTCTTTTGAATCAATCCATTTCATCATCTTTCTCAAATGACGACCTGTTTCAGTCAACTTATGCTCCCGTTCCCGACGACGCGTAGCTTTGAACATTGCAGCACCAGCACGATTTTCAAGAATCCAATCTCTCGCAAATTCGCCGGCTTGAATCTCTTCAAGAATTTTTTTCATTTCAGCACGGGTTTCAGCTGTAATCACCCGACTGCCTCGTGTGTAGTCGCCATATTCAGCTGTATTGGAAACACTGTATCTCATGTACTCCAACCCACCTTGATAAAGAAGATCTACTATCAATTTCATTTCATGAAGGCACTCAAAATATGCCATCTCTGGCTGGTAGCCCGCCTCAACGAGTGTGTCAAATCCTGCTTTGATAAGTTCCGACACTCCACCACAAAGTACTGCCTGTTCACCAAATAAGTCTGTTTCTGTTTCTTCGGCTATGGTTGTCTCAATCACACCACCACGAGTACCACCAATGCCCTTCGCGTATGCGAGCCCAATTTTTTTTGTTTCCTCGGAAGCGCCCTCACCAAGTGCGATAAGACAAGGCACACCACCTCCCTTTTCATACTCACTCCGTACAAGGTGCCCAGGACCTTTCGGGGCGACAAGAAGAATATCGTGACCAGGGGGCGGCTCAACCTGACTGAAATGAAAATTAAATCCATGGCTAGCCATGAGAACTGCGCCAGGCTTTAAATTTGGCTTGATGCACGTTTTATAGACATCGCCCTGCAGTTCATCCGGCAAAAGAATATTTACGACATCTGCTTGCTTTACAGCTTCTTCCACTGAAAGTGGCTCAAAGCCGTGACTTTTGGCAAGATCAAAGTTTGGTCCACCAGGTCTCTGTGCAACAACCACTTGCAGTCCACTGTCACGAAGATTCTGTGCCTGAGCATGGCCTTGGCTCCCATACCCAATGACAGCAATTGTTTTGCCTGAGAGTACGGCCAAATCAGCATCGGAATCGTAATAAATTGTGGCTGGCACGAGGGGCTCCTTTTGAACCAAGGGTTACATTTAAAATTTTTATGGTTTTAGTACGTTAAAGAACTCTAACGCTTTTATCTGAAGCAGGTTCTTAAAATGAATTAACTGTCGCTCGCCGGCTCTACGTTGTTCCGTTCACAACTAGAGTTGCTGCCTCGAACCATTGCAATTCGGCCAGTGCGAACCAACTCGATAATACCCAATGGACGGATCATGTCGATGAACGCTTCAATTTTCTTTTCGGTACCTGAGATTTCTACAATCACACTATCGGCAGCAACATCAACAACTCGTCCACGAAAAATTCCTGCCAATTCCCTGACATTTGAACGATCCTGTCCGGCCGTGACTGACACTTTTACGAGCATCAAATCGCGTTCGACATAATTACGTGAACTTATGTCATCAACGTTTACTACTGTGACAATTTTTTCAAGTTGCCGCTTGACCTGCTCTTGAACTCGATTATCTCCACGGAGCACAAAAGTCATACGTGAAAAATTAGGATCGTCTGTCTCCCCAACTGCAAGGCTATCAATGTTGTAGCCACGAGAAGCAAGCATTCCCGAAATGTGCGCAAGAACGCCAGGGACATTCTGAACGGTTGCAGATAGAACGTGTCGCATCGACATAGCCTCAGCCTGGGAGTGCCATGCCGGCCTGCTGGCGTCTACCCTTCGGGTGAAAATTGAGTAATTGACCGAGCGAGTCAGTCTAATTTCGATCGCAGCCTAAATTCAAGCCACTTCCTGACCGAAAGAGGGAAGCGTGCAAGTCCTGTGGAAGTCGCCCAGAGGCCCAGCGGATTGACAAATAACGGAAAACACCGATATTTACAGTGCTGGCTGGAGTATTCAAACACAGATTCTAGACAGTCGTGTCGCCCAATGTTGGCGCACGGATTTCTTAGTTACCTACAGAAAGTGCAAATTTACCGTGTCTAATGTCCTTGCTCAGGAACTCATTGAAGCTGGTGTACATTTTGGTCATCGATCAAGTCGTTGGAACCCAAAAA
>JABHNP010000219.1 GCA_018694455.1 Planctomycetaceae bacterium
AAGTCGAGCCCAGTTCGTTCCATCTCAGCTCTGATAGCCGTCACGACGAGTTCACGCACAACAATCACAAGTGCCATCCATGGCAGAATTGCTGATCCCGTTCGGTCTGCGAGCAGCACGAATGTGCCACAGACGATCACCTTATCGACAAGTGGGTCGAAGATACGCCCAAGCCGACTCACTGCACCGTATTTTCGTGCATACCACCCATCGACCCAATCAGTGGCTGCGGCAAACACAAACAGTACCAAAGCAGCAAGATCCTGTCGTCCGGCAACTCCTTCGAGCAACGCGAACAAAACGATCGCTAGTACCAACCGCGCAAGCGAAATAATGTTGGGGACAGTCCAGACACGATCGAGAGCAGAGTGTTGAGTCATAGCTGGAAAGCAAACCGGTGAGTAGTCCGTACACCACGAAAAGCCTCAGTACCCTACCTTACTTACGCCAATCCTGCATCCGCAAGATCATACGTAACATACGCTGGTGTCTTAGCTGCCAACCGAGAAAAACCTCAGGGGCTACTTTGGTTAATTTATTCCCCTTTCAAAAGGGTACCGCGAGGGGCCAATTCGGTAAAACATAAATTCAATCGTGAGAAGAAAACCATCCTGCTTTCCACACTCTTGACTCGAACGCCCTGGAACTACTCCCGGCAGAAACATTCTGTCCTCTTCCCGGATTTATTCCAGAACCATCGAATTAAATAACAAGCAGTTCAAAACCCGCATACAGCGTAATTGAAAAAAGCGAGTCATCACCCACATAGAACTGGCCGTCAACCAAAACAAGCGCTTCCTGGCCAACACCAGGTACAGTCCATCGAGACCTGAGTTGGCCATCTTGATCAATCACATTGAGCTGATCCATCGAGTCAAACATCGCCAACAGCAGCCCGCTTGATGAGTCATATGCAAGACCAGCAAGATCAGTCGAGCCACCTTCAATCGCCATCGATTGAACAAAGGTGACTGCAGTAGAAGATGAACTTGAAACAATCGGCAAGGCAAACTGATAGATGCGTCCATCACTTTGTAACCCCGCATAAAACAGCCCACCCTCTGGATGTGTCGCATCAGGCACAAAGGCAAGAGCCTCAAGACCACGGTTGTCTGCACCGGTCATCCAATCCGTGAGATCAAATGTGCGGGTCACCTGACCGGTGCTAACGTCAAACTCAAGAATGCTATCTGGGTTCTCAACGCCAATGTAAATCAAATCACTTGTGTGATCGGCAACAGTGAGTGCCTCGAGATCACCCGGCACATTCCAGTTCACAATATCTGAACCGTCAGCATTCATCATCGAGACAATGCCTTCGTCACTCACGGCAAAAAGCTTTTGCAGGCCGTCATGCCATGTCAGGCCACTTGTCTCATATTGTTCAGGGAGATTACCGATTGTCGTTCCGGGAAGCACTGCTGCAGGAAACTCATACACCACATCACGAGCACTCGCGTCCATACTTTGATTCGTTTCATTCGTAAGCGAATCAAACATGCTGGAAATTCTCCAGACGTCGTCTGTCAGCACTCGGCACCGCACAGGATTTCCCTGCTGGTTGTCACGGCTTACGACAAGGCTTTTTTGAGTGCCTGCGTCATCTGCACCGAGCACCTGAAAGCCACGAATATTCGCCTGAGCATTTTCAGTACCCGTAAAGACAGGTTCTTTATCAACGTACAGACTTCCTGCCGCGTTTTGCGAGAGTGGCAGAGAGCCTTCATAGCTCAGCATCTCCAGCACAGTCACCTCAAACGTCTGGCTCACAATGGCATTGTCACCAGTCGTTTCAAGAACATTATCAAGCCCTCCATCTTCGACGGTCACGGTAATCGTTGCAGCACCAAACTGATCTACAACTGGCGTGAATTTCAATGTGCCTGTTGAGCTTTGGCCATCAAAGTCGACTACTGGATCAGGAATCAGACCTGCGTTGTCACTGACAGCCGTGACAGACAGCACCTGAGTTTCACCACCACCTGTGCTCATGCCAGTCAGACTAATGGCCTGCTCAGGATCACCTTCGTTCACCATGACGCTGCTCAACGCATCAAGTGTCGGAGTATCGTTCACTGGTGCCACAGCAATACTGACTGTTCGACTCGTGGTGCCATTGTCATCTGGTGTCGTAAGGTCATTATCAAATCCACCATCTACAACGGTTACTGTAATCGTGGCAGTACCGTTTTGATTTGGCACCGGCGTAAACACAAAAGTGCCTGTTGAGCCTGGTGATGAATACGTGACCGTTGGATCAGGGATCAGGCCTGTGTTGTCGCTGACTGCTGTTATCGAGAGTGGCTGAGTCTCTCCATCGCCTGCTGTAATACCGGTCAGGTTAACCGTCTGCTCACCATCATCCTCATTTGCACTGACGCCACTCAATGCATCAAGAGTTGGTGCGTCATTCACAGCGTCCACTGTCAGACTAATAACCTGAGTTTCTGTGTAGCCGTCGTCATCAGTGACCGTGACACGAAAAGAATCAGAGCCGCTAAAGGTGGCGTTTGGTGTGTACGACCATGCTCCGGTGGTGGCGTCGATGGATGCCGTACCGTTGCTCGACTCTGATGTGATTGTGTAGTTGGGTACAGAATCACCGTCGATGGCATCCGTGAAGATAAGCGTGCCTGTGATGGCAGAGTCGTCTTCTGAGCCTGTGACTGACGTGTTACCAGTGAAGGAACCAGAGTCATTGACAGATGTAACAGTGACCTCAAACGTCTGGCTCACGATCGCATTGTCAGCAGTAGTTTCAAGATTGTTATCAAGCCCACCATCTTCAACGGTCACTGTAATCGTGGCAGCACCATACTGATTTGCAACTGGTGCAATCACAAGACTGCCGGCGTCACTCGAATTGGTATAGGAAACCGTCGGTTCAGGAATGAGACCTGGATTACTACTAGTGGCACTCACCCGAACAGGCTGCACGACACCGTCGCCTGAAGAAATACCTGTGAGGGCAATACTTTGCAGTGGAGCATCCTCATTGAGAATGAGATCGATTGGCGTATTGAATCCTGGAGGCTGATTGGAGGTCACAGGATCGGGAGCCACGCTAAGGAAAAAATCCCACTGAGTCTGGTTGTGCTGCAGGCGGTAGCGATGACTATCAGGTCCCCAGCCATTGACTTCGATAATGCCGTCGTTACCGATGCCGTCGTCGTACACGTTGTGTCCATTGGCTAGCAGACCATCGTAGAGATTCTGGCTGTTGGAATACGAAACAATTCCGTCATCAACCGCATGGAGCACGATTCCATTCAGGGCCGGCGTTGGGGACGGACCAGTCGGCACCGATGGTGTAGTTCCTAAGAAAGGAGCGCCACCAAGACCGCCAGAATGCGCTCCAAAGGCCGCGATGTCGTCACTGCGATAAGTAGCTACGTAGTAGCTGAAATAGGCACCCCATGAATGACCAGTCGTGAATATTTGGGACTCGCTGATGTTGTAATTTGTGGATGCCCAGCCAATCATATTATCGATAAAAGACAGATCCGAGGAACTGCCACCGCCACCCAAATCCCAGGTCTTTAAAAAACCCAGCGATTCAGGGAACAGGGCGATAAATCCGTTTTCATGTGCTGTGGTCTGCCATCCGTAGTAACTATTTTCTGCTGATCCCCCACTCTGCTCACTGCTGTTCCCACCCAGCCCGTGAAACATGAACAGAAGCGGTGTTGGTGTCGATGGGTCATACGACTCCGGTACATAATAGCCAAAGTTTCTTCCGTTGATCGTCGTATATTCAGGTGAATAGCTCGCGGCCGGCGGTCTATTAATTGTCAATGCAAACTGCGTTGTCACAGGACTACTGCCCACAAGCGAGTTATCTGACACGTTTATAGTGACCGCATATGATGACTGGACATTCACATTAAGTGAAACACCAGCCTTCAGAAAAAGTTCTGTGCCAACAACTTCAAACGCTGCAGCATCAACGCCTGATAATGACACACTGTTGATACCACTGCCATCATCGGCCACCTGAATGTCCGCAAGTTTCTGACGGCTTGTCGTTGGCGTATTCTCGTCAAGGACAATACTTGTGGAAGACAACACAACTGACGTCGGTGCTGCGTTCTCTGTCAGAACAAGCCGGAGTGTTTCCGCTGGAAATGCCTGAAAATATCCTGGACTGCGGCTCTCCCTGGCTGTTACCTCGAGCCACTCATCACCCTCTATACGCTCATCACCAAACACCGTGATATCAACGTATGCAACCTGTTGGTCTGGCTGAAACACAACTTGTGAGGGATACGATCCGCCAAACATGATATCGCGATACCATTCGGGGCTCTCTGTCTGTGGGGTCCAGTACAACTCTGGACCAAACCCCCAATCGAGAAAGACCGTTGCCCCATTCCCGAGATACCCGTCAGAGCGAGTAAGCGCGAGCCGTTTGGTCACCGTGCCTGCCACCGACTCATTGACCGTACCACCACCTTCAAATGCCATGCTGAGTGACGGTGTTTTCCAGGTTTGTGCTGTATTAAATGGCCCAAGCTCAGCAAGAAGCGTTCCTTCAACAGGAACCCCAACGGCACCGGTCTCGGACCCATGAACATATGTAAGGGCCTGAACATCGAGCCACGTATACCCTGGTGAGCCATCTGCATCAACGGCCTGTTCGTAGGACATCACTGTCGTGTTCGAATCAATGATTGTATTCCCGTCGCCATCTCCCCACTCATGCGGATGCTCAAGGCCCATCGCATGACCAAGCTCATGATACGCAACAGATTTCCATCCAGCCTCTAATGATTCAGCAAACCGAATAGAATGGCTGTACACACTCTGCCCAAGTTCAATGCGAGCCTCCGACGTTCGTTCAACAGTGCCGTCTTGGTAGATCAGTGCTGACGGCCCAATGTAGACACCTGAGCCCCCCTCAGATGTATAGTCAGACTGAAGCTGATACACCGTCAACTGTGATAACGGGCTACTTTTCGGAACAATGGCAAACTCTGGCTCAATCAACGAGTCAGCATCTGCAAAAACTTCTAACCACCACTCTTGCAACTCGGCAGACATCGATGAATCAATCGATACGTAGATAATGCCGTCATCACTGTGGAGATAGCCGGTCTGCAGGTTTGTATCTGTAATCGATGAGCCATCATCAATGATTACATCACGGAGACTCAGTCGGCTGCCGACTGCTGCGGTCGGCTGACTACTCACGACCTCTTCGGTACCCAGCAGATCAGTGTACGTCGCGACGACCGTTATCACTTGGGAAACGTCACTATCCTGAAGCACATATGTCGGCGATGTGGCGTCGGGTATAGGATCGCTATCAGACTTCCACTGATACGCAATTGGCCCAAGGCCATCAGTATCGACCAGGGTATTTGAGGCTGCTAACTCTTGCCCCTCGAATGGTGATCCAGTGATGAGCACACCACCGGTTGGATCAGCATTGAGCACGACTCGTCGCTCAAGAAACTCCACAGTGAGGGAAGCGGACTTTTTGGAGACCCACCTCTGCCGTCGACCTGGCTTGATTTTCATGGCTTCACCGCCAAACCAGAATACTTGAGTAACTGTGCCCCGAAAATCGAAATCTCCGCACCTGCTGCCATTCGTTCCAGAACTGCGAACACTGTATCGTTTGAATTCTCGACCGTCGAGTCAAGAGAAAATCAACGAACCGTCACCGGGCCCCAATCGCGGGACACATTTCCCCAACAAAATGGCAAAAGACGTTTCCCCTACAAAAAAAGACGACACTCTGCGTGTTAGGAAATTTCCGTAACGACTCCAGCAAGGTCATATCCAGCGGCTGCCACCATTTGAACTGGCACAATTGAACCGACGAGCGGAGTCAGCGGGTTCGTGTCTGGTGCCGTGATGTAGACCACACAATCGATATCTGGCGCATCAGCCTG
>JABHNP010000132.1 GCA_018694455.1 Planctomycetaceae bacterium
ACCCTGACTTCTTAATATCATCTGACATGGAGTGAACCAGTGCCGCCACACTATGACATACGCATGCGCCTTGTTCAGCAGTTAATGGAATATCCTGAAGAATTTCCGATGCCGAAACGACATCGGAAAAACGGTCGAGCAAGTCGGCAAGCCCTTGATTGCGTTGCCCCGCGTCAAGAAGATGTCCAGCGATTAATGGGTCGAATAGCACACCAATCAAATCAACACCAAGGCGTGAGAGGCCAACTATCTGACGCTTTAAGTCATACCCAACTTTTGGCACCTCCGAGTCAGCCAACATCTTTCGGATTGCGGCCGAAGACGATATCTGTGTTGCAGAAAACCAGACGCTCTCCTGGGATTTCGCCCCCGAAACAGCAAGGACTGAAAGCCCTGTCACGTCAGGCCAGACCTGTGGCTCACCGACTTTACTTCGGCCTCTCACGGCGGACTCCGTAGCCGAAACCACCAAGAAACCATCAGTAGACACGGCCTCTCGCAACTTCTTGACTGACGATGTTACTGCTGAAGATTTTGCTGGGAGCACGGGTGCCGGAAAGCGTGGGGGTTCAATAGTGTTCTCATCACCAAGCGAAAGAAGCCCTTGGCCACTTTTTTTTACAGGCTTGGTCACAGCAGTCTTTCCACCTGCCAAGCTTTGAACTTTTTTCACAAGTGTCTTAAAACCCAACTGCTGCAAAAACTGAATCAGCGGCTCCGGATCAGGACGTCGAACAACTGCAGATTCCCAGGAAATTTGGATTGGCGTGTCGAGCTTAAGCTGTATGAGGCTGCGACCCTGCCTCGCGGTATCTCCGTGCAACGCAATGTTCTCCCGACGCTTTGCACCCTTGACCTCATCGCATCGTGACAAGACTTCTTCAAGAGTTCCAAATTGCTGTAGAAGACCAGAAGCAATTTTTGGACCTATCCCAGGAATGCCGGGGACGTTATCGACCGCATCACCCACAAGCGAGAGATAATCTACAACCTGATCCGGCCGGATCCCCCAATCTTCTAAAAGTTCGGCCTCACCCACAAATGTATTATTCCGAAGATTTAAGAGTCGAACATGTGGCCCGAGAAGCTGGCGAGCATCTTTGTCTGATGTCACAAGAGTGCAGTCACCTCCGGCTTTGACTGTTTGCACCGCAAGTGTGGCAAGTACATCATCAGCTTCATAACCAGCGAGCTCTAGGCATGGCACACCGACTACCTCGAGCAACTGTTTCACAAGAGGCAATTGTGGAACAAGGTCTGCCGGCATCTCTGAACGCGTTGCTTTATAGTCTGCGAACTGCTGGTGACGGAACGTAGGCTCTGGAGTATCGGAGCCACAAAACAGGTAGTTCGGCTTTTTCTTCTCGATAATATCAATCAAGTCGCGAGTAAGCCCAAACACAACTGAAACAGGAACACCTTCAGGACTACTCATTTCAGGCAAAGCGTGAAAGAGTTGATAAACACGAGAAAAAAGATCAAGAACCCAGACAGTCTGCCCCGAAAGATCGACATCGATTTGATTTTTTTCTTGTGCCATAACGCGTTTCAGAAACGAATACGTGCCCTTGGGGCGATCAAACCGTCGAAAAGTATAGAAACAGTCTTTTTGAAATCGGATTTTCCAGGAAACGCATTCGTGAAATAAAGATACCGGGCTCAAAAATCACTTTCGACCCAATCCAACAGCCACCGGAGAGTTTTAGTCACCGCTTGGTGGCTCGTACTCAAAATCCTTCCATTTCATAGCCCGCCGAAATGGTTCAATTCGCAAAATGACTTCACCGTTTTGAAATATACGAACCGTGCCACTGGTTTCACTCACTGCAACGGCCACACTTTTTGTTCTTCGCGTGATTGCCGCTGCCGCCCAATGCCTTGCCCCAAGCCCTTTGGCTACAGAAACACTCTCTGCGGATGCGTCAATATAGCGTGCTGCTGCCTCGATTGTTCCATCGGCACTTACAACAAATGCTCCGTCAAGCTGTGCGATTTCTTTCAGCCCTTCACGAACTCGAGCATCATTCAGTTTTCGCTCCCCGCGATTGTATCCGCGAACTGGATCAAACCCCGTTGAATGACTCGACTGGATCACTTTGCGGGCATCACCAACAACGAACAGGGTCCCAACAGGTTTGCCTTCACGTCCCTCTCGACCAATCTCAACGGCCATGTCAACAACAACTTTGAGTGTCTCAAGTGGCACTTTTGTATCAAGGTTCCTCAAGTCACGGCTGGTTAATTGTCCGAGATGCTCTGTCAATCGCAACACACTTACTGAATCCACAGTACCAGCTTCGAACCCACTGTACACAGCAACGACCTGAGACTCAGGGCCTATCGCATCTGCGGCGACACACTCAAGAAGAGCCTGCGTCAATCTTTCGTGAACAGGCAGGCCAGCCACGTCAATCATCACTCGTTCCATACCATGATCTGTAACACCAACAAGATGTGCTGCGTCATCTGATGCAATCAACACTGTTAAAGAACCGAGCAAATCACGTAGCCGTGACCAATCAAGCCGCTGCTCGACGACGATCAGCAATGCAGCCGAATTGGTCACATCGACAAGGTGTGATGCGGCTTCGAGGATCTGCACTAGTTGGGGAGAAAGTACTAGTGTGCTCATGGCTACTGACCGAGAAAGTGGCAAAAACATCCACGCCGTATGAATTTCCTACCTAGAAAGGTACGGCCGAGTCGCTTTGCATTCAAGAAAGACGTTTTACTGCCGGGTCTTACCATCGTTCGGGAGTGTAGCCTGGCGAATCTCTTCATCAGACCGTGCTAGCTCTACTGTGACGGCAGCCTTCATTGGGCCCGTAAAAGCAACTACATTCCCAGGGAGAACCACCCCCCACACTCGCTCTTGATAAATCGACAATGCATGCAAGGCATGACCAAGCGGACCATCTTTCCAGTTTCGCCCTGGCTCTCGAGCTAAGGCCGTAGCGATAAACTCTGCCGCTGCAATAATTCGACTCTCGTACAGTCTTTCTTGATCCAAGGAAGCCACAAGCCATTCCAGGACATGTCCTGTTGTTTGTACTTTTCGATCAACATCATCGTCACGGTTGTCAGGGTACTTAAACCACTCTGTACTAAATGATCCATCTCTGTTTTGAAGACGCCGAAGAGTCAGGTTTTGATACTCCCGCACATAAATATTTGCTCGCTGATAGACCCCATCTAATTGACCTGTTGCTCTCAGCCGCCGCTGACACCCATACGCAAGACTAAACAGTCGGTGAGTTCCACCACAGGGTGCAGTCCTAATTGGCTGGTTAATTTCCTCCCGCATCAAACGATCAATTGACCAAATTTCACCATCACTACTCCGCCAGACCGCATCTGTCGGCAAATAATGCGCAAGCCCAATAAGCGCAAAGGTGAGCTCTGTACCAGCGCGACAATTCAATTTTTCATCATCAATGAGATCTGCAACAGTAAAATTTTGACCACCAAGCAAAAGCGGGGACTTTGCCGAAACTCGACACTGAGCGAGGATCGCCAGGTATTGAGCCGAATGCCCCTGCAGACCAACTCCGTACAGTGCATGTGGCTTTTCGTCACGCACAGTAAGCATCACCTGACCACGGCATCGGCCACCAGAATTCATCCAACCGATCGCGTTGACTAACTCTCCTCGTGGTCCTCCAGCGCGTATCTTTGTGGGAATACCAAAGCCAACAAAACCATGCATAATCTCCCAAGGGCTATGGTGAGACGTATTCATTGGTCGACGTTGGTACGTTGCAAGAGTCTGAGCGATTCTCACACGTAAACGTTGAAGTCGTGGCGACTTCGGTGGCATTGCTCCAATTGACTTTTTGCTTACGTAGGGATTTGATGACATCGACGTCGCGCGGACAGGAGCCTGCGTTTTCCCGGAACCACTACCCGCCGAGGACATATTGCGTTGTTCCTCAATTACGGACAACTCAGAAGCATCGAAAATAGGCTGAAACTTTGGCTTATCATCAGGAATATAAGAGGGATCTACAGCAACACGAACAACGTGTTCACCAACATCCTGAAATCCCTCCGCAAAACGAATAAAAGATTCCCAACTGTATATATTTGCCAAAACGGCTGGCTGCTTTTCTTCCTCCGCCGGAACACTGGGTCGCTTCTGCTGCTGGCTAATTCGCTGTTCAGATGCTGTTGCTGGACGTGGCACCGGTACAGAGATGAGTTGTGGACTTACTTCAGTTGAACGAAGCAGCCTATCTAAAAACCTCCCTGATCGTGGGGTAGCAGCAAAACTCAGTCCTTCAACAAACACAATACACACGAGAGCACCAAGAAGAACCGCAACAGTAGCACTGCACTTACCAGCCCGACAATTCATGAACCATTGCTGAAGCTTTCGTAACACATACGGCAAATACCAAACACGCTTTTTTTTGGAATCGTTTACGAGGTTTTTTTGTTGCACAGTGGTCGTGTCACGTTTAGGGTTCGAATAGCAAAGTATGATCACCCCACAGACCTCCCGTGGCACCCGTGACACAAGCCTCGCACCGCATCAGCAAAAACAATCCCCGAGGCCGCATAAAATTACTGCGGACAGCTTAAAAAAGCATGTAGGAACCGATTGTTTGATACAGATATGATGAGTATCGGCTGGAAGCAATTTAGAAAGCGATCACTGGCAAGAGACCGAAAAAAACATCCCACCCTCTACAACCGGAAAACTAACCATTCTTCGACTGAATTACTGCCTAAATCACCAGCATCATTCATCCATTTGGCTTAAATCAAGTAGTCTGCACGAATTGATCCCGTGAGATGACCGGCTGATGCACGTTTCCTGCCACCACGTAAACGGAGAATCACCTAAAACAAGAAGTGCTTTTTCTGGCCAAGAAATTCTAAAGCTTTCAATTTCTTCAAGTTAGAAAATTTGTCGCCACACTTCAGCAACTGACCATTCTTCACGATAGGCAGATGGGTCGACTGCCCATTCACGCCACGCATTCACATCATTGCCAAGATCACGACCACTCACTTCTTTCAGAGAAGCCACCGCCCTGAATTGAATTGCAGGATCAGGTGCCTCAAGTGCTTCAGCCAAAACGGGTATTGCCGCTTCATTCCCAAGGGAACCGAGGTCTCGAACTGCGTGGAGACGTACATCAATATCCTCGTCACTGCGAAAACGATTTGCTAGATGTCGAATTGCTTCATCTCCGCCAATCTCAACCCAGGCATC
>JABHNP010000269.1 GCA_018694455.1 Planctomycetaceae bacterium
GACCTTACGTCGAAATAAGTAGTCGATGGGAAGGCATCTCGTTGCTCGTATTGGCTCAGATTACGAGTGCGTCGCTGGAACCATCTTTCAAAAAATACTATCTTCGTTACTACAAAAGCATTCGAAACAGCGAATATAGCCAGGCAAATCTCTATTGCTGGCATTTTCAACCATGACTGCAAATCGGCTAGGATCTTAGGAAATAATCCGGCTCATTTCCGGGACGCCACTTGATGTTACAACCGATACTCGGACGTTGTGGCTCAGGTATCGGTTGTGACCCGAGTAACGCATCCATAGCGTTCCGAAGATCTTCACCTGTAACAGGCACACCGCTGTCGGGCCGGCTGTTATCAAGCTGCCCACGATAGACAAGTTTCCTGCTACCATCAAAAAGGTAAAAGTCGGGGGTACAGGCTGCTCCATAGGCTTTTGCAACTTCCTGAGTCTCATCGAATAAATACGCAAAAGGATAACCACGCTGCTCACTTTCATGAACCATTTGTTCTGGTGAGTCTGCTGGGTGTGCCGAAACATCATTCGAATTTATAGCAACCATCCCAATACCCTTTGCCATATACTCCTGCCCAATCGTAGCCAACTGTTGTGCTACATGTTTAACAAACGGGCAGTGATTACAAATAAACATCAAAACTGTCCCTCGCTCTCCGGCAACATCCGGAAAGGAAAGCATTCGTCCATCTGTATTAATCAACGTGAAATCTTTTGCATCCGTACCAAGTGGAAGCATTGTGCTCGGAGTGCGGACCATTTCATTTTCCTTATAACGAGTTACAGAACTAACGAACCAATATGCTATGAGCAATCCACCTGGAACAGCCGGCACGCATTGGCCGTAGTTGCGGCTGCAAGAACCTGAAGTGACTCTCCCCGAATGTTTGCCAAACAATGAGCGGTATGTACAACATGAGACGGCTCGTTCCGCTTTCCTCGTAATGGTTCAGGAGACAAGAAGGGGCTATCCGTCTCAATAAGCAAACGGTCGAGTGGCACCGTTTTGGCAACTTGACGAAGTGATTCTGCCGAACGAAATGTCACCATTCCTGCAAAGCCTATAAAAAAACCGAGTTCAATGGCTTCTGCTGCTTCGTCAGTAGTACCTGAAAAAGCGTGCAACACACCAGTCGTTGGACCCTTCTTAACTGCCTTTGCAAGGATATCGAGCACATCACGAATACTATCGCGAGTATGTATTATCAATGGCAGCCCCAGCGACTGTGATAAAGCGATATGGCGTTCAAAAAATAACGTCTGTGATTCTCTTGAGGCGACAGCACGAAACCAGTCTAAGCCAGTCTCTCCTACCGCTACGACTTTCCCTGAACCAATGAGTTTTTGAACACGGTCCCACTCCTCCTCATCAACATCGTCCACATCATTTGGGTGAATGCCAGCCGCACAAAAAACTCCTTCTTCTCTTTCACTTAGACGAATAGCCGCTTCACTATCAGCCGCCCGTGTACCAACGACTGTCATACGCGAAACACCCGCAGCACGAGCGCGGAGAATGACATCCTCTACATCCCCGCCATACCGCATAGGATCCACGTGACAGTGGCTATCAAAGAATTCTAGGTGCGACAAGAGATGGCTGCCTTATGTCATGGGGAACAAATTCGAGGAAACAGCAGGTTTTTTGCAATAGTTGAACTGCATCATTACGACGCAACAACTGCTGGCTTGTTTTTCAGCCGGCCCGCTTCTTGCCGAAGCAACTCAAGGTGACCCTCAACTGATGCAATTACTTCTCGGACAAGTTCTGCTGCTTTATCATCCCCGCTCCCTCTGCGACCAACAATCTCATCTGCTTGATCACGCAGACTAATGAGAGCATTCTTTCTCTTTTCAAGATCAGCGATGAGCATTGGAAGCAGAAAGCCAAGATCAACATCATGCCAGCCCGTGAAAGCCAACGGATAAAATGTTCGTGGGAGCACGAGCTGCTCAGCAACAAGAATTGTTTCGGCTCGATTGATAAAATTCTGATGATCCGAAACAACATCAACTAACGTAAGTTTCAGTTGCTCGTCTCCACGATATGTCCAAATATTCGAATCCGAAAGATATAGTAATGGAGATTGACGGAAGAGTCGTACTAATCGACAAAGAACCGCTTCCTCATTGTGCTTTGAAGTCATATTTCTCAAATCCCAAGAAAGCTAAATCGCGATGGATCCGCAAAGAAAGAAAACTAATCACGAAGCAATGGCACCTGCTAGATGGGCGGCTACGTAAAGCCCTGACCAAAAAACACCAAATACCACCACTGGTATGACGAGACCTGTAATCATTGCCCCAGAAATTGAAACAAAAGAAAATGGTTCCGACACACGGTCTTCTGGCACTGGGTCAAACGTCATTACTTTGAGCACTCGAAGATAGTAGAAGAGGCTTATTACTGTATTAAGACCGCCGATAGCTAACAGACTCAGCATGAGAGGACTCTCGGCACCTGTCGTGATTGCATCGACAAGTGAAGAAAAAACAAGGAATTTCGCAACAAATCCAGCCAGAGGCGGAAGACCTATGAGACTTACAAGAACGACCGCCATTGCAACTACTACGCCAGGATTCACGCGTATCAAACCGGCGTAGGCCGAAATCTCTTCACTTTTCAGTCGATTCCGAAGGAACGCAACAATACCAAAGGCTCCCAGATTCATGAACAGATATGTTGCAAGATAAAACGCAACGGCTGTCACCGCGTCACGTGCTCCCTCTGGGGAAATAGCCAACATTGCTACAGCTGCTGCAACAGCCATCATGAGATATCCTGCATGAGCAATCGTAGAATACGCCAACAAACGCTTCATATTGGTTTGTCCATAGGCAGCTAGATTGCCAAATGTGCAGGTGACCGCAGCTAATAGACCAATGACGTAAACAACAAAGTGTCGAGAATCTGCAAGGGCGGCAACGTTTCCAGACATGCCTACAGCAGCACTACTTGCCGGCATTGAAAAGGCAAAAGCCACCCGCACCAACAATGCAATCGCAGCCGCTTTACTTGCCACAGATAGAAAAGCTCCCACCTCAGCGGCTGCACCTTCAAAAACATCCGGACACCAGAAATGAAAAGGCACAGC
>JABHNP010000131.1 GCA_018694455.1 Planctomycetaceae bacterium
AATGAGTCACTGGCTATTCAGGCTGTATCAAACCCAGCATGGTATGCCGTGATGGCTCTTCCCTGCCTGATGGAACGAAATGATGAAAGTGTTGATGCACTCTTCTATCGACTGTATGCAAATGCGTATGCAAAGCATCTTGTTACAAGTGATCCGCGAATTGAAAAGATCTTTGAGCAATGGCGCGGTACAAACACACTGAAAAGTCCGCTTGAAAAAAATGAAGTTCTTGTGAAGACTCTTCTTGCAGAGACACCGTGGGTCCGTGATGCTACGAGTGAAACTGAGGCGAGGGCTCGTGTTGCAAATCTTTTTAATACCAACCGTGTCCGGTCTGAGCTTTCTTTAGCAATTGAACGCCTCAATAGCCTGCGGAATCCTGATGGAGGGTGGCCGTGGTTTCCAGGGGGGCGTTCCAGCGACACGATTACGCTATCTATTGTTTCGGGCTTTGGTCGACTTCGCGCCAATGGTGTCACGATTGATATGGCGACGGCTCAATCTACTTTGCCGTGGATTGATGCTCGTCTCATTGAAGAGAAGCGTTTAGCTGAGCAACGTCAGGAGCGTGCTCGTAAAGCCGGCAATCTTGCATTAGCATCGGAGCCAGTGCTCACTCAGCTCGGTGTATTTGCTCTCTATGCAAGAAGTTTTTTCCTGGCTGATGCTCCACCTGCTGGGGAGGCGGCTGCAGCTCATGCATGGTGCATGCGGGTGGGACAGAAGAGTTGGATAGAACTCTCAAACAATCGTTGTCAGGGGCAGTTGGCTATCGCACTTTTTCGTGGAGGGAAGCGTGAAACAGCAGAGTCGATTATTGAAAGCCTTAGGCAACGGGCGGCTGGTGGTCCGCGAGGCGAGCAGGCTGCTGATCGTGGGGAAGCCAATTGGCAAGGTATGTGGTGGCGTAACCGACATCCGGCGTGGTGGAGTTGGGCTCAGGCACCTATTGAAACACAGTCTCTCATGATCGAAGCGTTCGATGAAATTGTTGGTGACGCTGAATCA
This sequence comes from Planctomycetaceae bacterium, assembly GCA_018694455.1. Classification (GTDB taxonomy): domain Bacteria; phylum Planctomycetota; class Planctomycetia; order Pirellulales; family UBA1268; genus UBA1268. Next base: position 1,009 of record JABHNP010000131.1, read on the forward strand.
GTTGAAGCAATGAAGGCTTGGCTTATTCAGCAGAAGAGAACAAGCCGTTGGTCTGGAAGCCCTGCAACTGCAAATGCTGTCGGTGTACTCCTAGGCAGAGGGGCTGATCTTCTTGGTGATTCATCATTAGTTGAGGTGACAGTTGGTGGAGAGCCAATAAAGCCTGATACGAATGGAGCAAGCCCGGTAGAAGCAGGTACCGGATTTTTTGAGAACAGATTTGTGCGAAAAGAAATTACACCATCAATGGCAGAAATAACATTTCAGAAAGTTAAGAGTGGCGGATTGGCATTCGGTGGAGTTCATTGGCAGTATCTCGATCAAATTGAGAATGTCGAAGCTTCTGGACGAGACGAACTTGCAGTCACAAAAGAACTTTTTACCAAAACAATGACAAAGTCAGGCCCCGTGCTCGAGCCAGTAGTCTCAATCGAAAAAGTGAGCGTGGGTGAAGAACTTGTCGTGCGGTTAAAAATCACAAGTGATCGAACATATGAGTTTCTTGAGCTCACAGACCACCGACCGAGTTTGACTGAGCCAATCGATGTCCTTTCAGGCTGGCGGTGGGCGGATGGTGTCGGTTGGTATCAGGTAAGCAGAGACGCAAGCACTCAGTTTTTCTTTGAACGATTACCTCAAGGGACTCATGTCCTTGAGTATTCATTACGCGTTGCACACCGAGGTCAGGCATCAAGTGGTTTTGCGACCATTCGCAGCCGGTATGCCCCAGAATTTTCTGCGAGATCACAGAGTCTCGGGCTGAGTTCTCAGTGACACGAAGTCATTTGATAGTGTGAGATGGTAAGGAAACTCTCTGTAATACGCATACGGACCGATTACTGTATTGTTGTCTGAGAGATGTGTGTCTAAACATCTCGAGTAAAGAAGAATTTCACCAAATCGGAAGAATAGTAATGAAAATGGCCTCAAACAGAATGTTGCTTGTAAGCTTAGGGGTGATTTCTGTGATGCCAGCCTGTTTGGCAGCGGATTGGGACACGCTACGGCCAGTTATGGTAATTCCCGACAAGAGTGTGTTGCAGGAAACGTTTTCGAAAAGTGGACCAGTCAAGAAAACGAACTGGCAGAAACGACAGGGTACGCGTTGGTCTGTAGAAGACGGAGTCTTGCGAGGCCGACCCTCTTCGGATGAATATCAGGCAAGTCGAACACACCATTATGGATATGAGCCCCGTGTGAGTGTACCGGTCACTCCACCAGAGTTTGTTGCAGGTTTTTCCTTTCGCTTCATCGGTGGTGAGGAATCGGACATCGTTCCCTTCATTGAATTTGGACATCATGTCTGTCGAGTAAAGTTTAGTAGCAAAGGCACTTTTGTAATCGTTGACCACGAGACACTCAAGGTAGCCGAGTCGGACGAATTTAAATATGCGCCTGGAAAGTGGTATCACGCATTAGCAGAGCTCAAGGGTGACGAGTTTGTGATTCAGTTCGTTGATGGGCCTGCCTGGTATGTCAAGCATGAATGTCTGGCGAAGGCAAACTCCAGCGGTGGCAATGGGCTTGGCCTCGCAGGTCCAAAGAATGGAAATGTTGAGCTTGATAATGTGTCGATTTGGAAGGTGCAATCAAGAGTCCAGCCTTCATGGAACAAACGTAGGAAACTGTTTGAGGTAATGGACCCAGTACCGACGGGGAAGAAAAAGAAAAAGTAGATCAAGAGTTGTCAGAGTTTTTTCTTTCAACGTGAGAATTGAGCAGTTCATAAATCCGAGCATCAGCAAGAGATGTTGCAATAAGTTCGGCTCCGGAAAAAGAATGCCGGCGACTATGGCCTGATGGGACAGCTACAGTGATTGCACCAGAAGCAACAGCAGCTTTACATCCAGTTTCTGAATCTTCGAAGACAAGCATTCTCTCAGGTTGAGTACCGCTTGTCTTAGCAGCTAAGTGATAGATTTCTGGGTCTGGTTTTCCTGCAATGACATCAGTAGAGGTAAGGACGAAGCTGAAAGCATCAAGAAGTTCAACGCGGGAGAGTACATCGTGTGCAAACTCAGGTCCGCTACTTGTTGCAACTCCCATGGAGATATTGAGTAGTCGAATATGCTCTATCAGGTTTTTAGCACCAGGCATGAGTGCGAGTCGGGTAGAAAGAAGTGTCTGAAATATCTCTTTTGTTTCATCAGCAAGGAATTGAACAGTATCATCCAGTTCATGCCAATCAATCATAATTGACAATGCCTTTTGCTGAGGACGCCCCATCATTGCGTCGAGCAGGTCCGCGTCGAATGTTTTGCCCCGGCGTCTTAGTAACTCAGTACCTACATCCTGATAAAGTTCCTCTGTGTTAACGAGTAAACCATCGAGATCAAAAACCGCGGCTCGTATATCAAATCGTGTTCTTGAAGAAGCTATGCCCATTTCCGGTCCTTGAAGTGAAGGTTTGTTTTCATCGGGAGTCACGAAATCTCGTGATATTAGTTCAATAAACTTGATTGTTTACATTTGTTGAAGTCTTACGTTTTTATCGGTACTGGTGACAATACGCGTCGTTTGTTCCGTAAAGTATGTAAAACGAAGTATGCTGCTCCTTGCAGCATTCGACGTCGAATCGTACAAAGATACCAGCATTAAGCGTGCTTTTGTCCAGTTGTCGTAGGGGTATCCAGGATCATGACCAAGGCTAATCGTGTTTTGATCGTGATTCTTTCCGAAGCTAAAAACGTCGGAAGCATTGTCGGAAGAGCTTTAAGCGATGGCCGACAGCTTTTGAATTCAAAAAGTTTACAGTTCGGTCAGGAGCGAAGGTCACAATGAAAGAAACTGCCGTTGATGGCTTCACAGCTGGTAGAAGCACAAGTCCTGCACCACTGGTTGCACCACACTATCTTGGCCTAGATGTCTATGGAGATCTGCCCATGAATGGAAGGAAAATATAAATGTCTCACGCGAGTCCGAAACTTCATAATGCAATGTGGCCGGGTCTTGTTGGGAAAGGAACTGACGAAGGTCAGGAGCCACCAATATCGTTGGATCGAATGTTGGAACTTACAGCTGCCGCAGAGGTGGATGGTCAAAAATTTGATGGCATTGACTATTTTTTGTTCTTGCCGCATACAAATCCGGAAGCAACGGACGACGAGCTTTTCAAGATCGCTGACAAAATTGCAAGTCATGGTTTTTCTATTGGTTCACTTGTTGCACCTGTTTGGCCAGGCACAATTGGTGACTCTGCAATGGGCGATAGGGCCGCACGAGATAAATTCTTGTCAGCAGTCACAATGGCGTGTCGGATTGCGAAAGTATTTGAGCAGCGTGGTGTTAGAAAATATGGCGTTATACGAATAGATTCAGCGGAGTTTGGTGTTGCTAAATGGCGTGAAGATGCCAAGGCCGGAACTGCGAAGATTGTTGAGACCTTTCAGGAAGCAGCGAAAATTGCAGCTGATAATGGACAGAGACTTGCGGCAGAAGGAGAGATCTGTTGGGCCGGAATGCACTCTTGGCGTGACATGCTTGATGTCCTTGAAGGAGTTGGGATGCCAGAAACGCTTGGATTTCAGGCTGACTTGGCACATACCTATTTATACCTTCAAGGTTATAACGCTCCAGAGCATGCTCTCGTAAACGCTGATTGTTCATCGGAAGAATTTTATGCTGCATATAAGCAGATGACCGATAAGCTTCGACCGTGGACTATTGATTTTCATGTTGCACAGAATGATGGTGAAGTTCATGGAGCTGGGTCACATGATAAGACTGGAAAGCATTGCCCTGCTGATGACCCCAACGGAAAACTCGATATCGTGAAGTGCTCTGGGTATTGGCTTGAAGATGCTTCTTCACGATGCATTGAACATATTTGCTGGGACGGTTGTATGTTTTCGAATGACATGCTTGAAAATCCGGCAACATGGAACACAATCCTGAAGACCATGCTTGCCGTGCGGGATGCACACGGCTGGAGCTGATAAAGATTACAAAAGTTCAGATCACGAAAGGAAGATAGTGATGGCAAAACCACTCCGTATTGGCATGATCGGCTACGGTTTCATGGGCCGGGCACACTCAAATGGTTACAACCGCGTAAAAAACTTTTTTGACCTTGAGTATGTACCAGTCCTGCAGGCCGTTGCAGCAAGAGATGTTGAGAAAGCACAAGCCTTTGCTAATCAGTGGGGGTATCAGCGTGTGGAGAATGATTGGCGGAAACTCGTGGCCTCTGATGACATCGATGCGATCGATATCTGTACGCCGAATAATCTGCATGCGGATATCGCAATCGAGGCAGCGAAGCATGGAAAAGCAATTTTGTGTGAGAAGCCTCTATCGATGGATACCCCAGAAGGCGAGAAGATGTGTGAGGCTGTTGAAAAGGCAGGCGTGCCAAATACGGTCTGGTACAACTATCGAAGAATGCCTGCGGTAACGTATGCAAAACAACTAATTGATGCAGGGCGTCTTGGTAGAGTTTTTCATTACCGAGCAGAATTTCTTCAAGATTGGACGATCAGTGCAGAGTTACCTCAAGGGGGTGCCGCATTGTGGCGGCTCGATGCCAAAGCAGCTGGCAGTGGTGTTACAGGTGATCTTCTTGCCCATTGTATCGATACAGCACTCTGGCTAAATGGCTCGGTCTCAGATGTGACAGCCATGACAGAAACGTTTGTTAAAGAACGAACGCATCAGTTGACTGGTAAAAAAGAGCCAGTTGAAATCGATGATGCATGCTCTTTCTTGTGTCATTTTAAAAATGGTTCGCTTGGGCTTTTTGAAAGCACCCGATATGCCCGTGGCCATAAGGCTCTGTACACGTTTGAAATCAATGGGGAGAACATGAGCCTGAAGTGGGATCTTCATGATCTTCACCGGTTAGAAATCTTTGACTATAGCGACGAAGGGCCAGAGCGAGGGTGGAAAAGTGTTCATGTGACAGACAGCGAACATCCGTATATGGGTCATTGGTGGGTGCCAGGTCTGGCAATTGGCTATGAGCATTCATTTGTGCATCAGGTTGCCGACTTCTTAACGTGCTACGCAAAAGGTGAGCCTTGTCACCCAACCTTCCGGGATGCACTTGAAACCCAACGCGTCTGTGATGCAGTACTTGCGAGTGCCAAGAGTCATGCGTGGTCAAAAGTGGACAGCTAGCAGTTGTTTGCGCTTGAGTTGCTTTGATTTACAGGCCGCTATAGGCTAAACAGGTAGAATTCTGCATTTATTCGTTGGGGAGCCATTGTTGGCGTGAGTTTTCCCGAGACTTACGTTTGATGCAAAAAAATTCTCCAGTCCACCATAATTTTTGAGAATATTTTTATGTTTTTTACAATGTCCTGTCCACATTGCGACAAGAGTCTTAAGGTGCGCGATGAACTTGTTGGCAGCTCGGCACGCTGTCCGCATTGTCGTGGTTCAATCACTGTCAAGCGGCCGGAAGTAGCAGCGGGGTCCTCTAGCTCAGGCCAATCATCCAGCGGCGCTAACACTAAGCAATCTGCAGAGTCTATTGAGCGTGCACGGGTACTCTCGGTCACAGCAAATACAAATGTAAATGTAGGTCTTTATATTTTGTTTGGACTTGCCACGACCGTAGTTTTTTATCTTCTGCTGCTACCATTTGCTGGTCCAAAAGATGATCGCTCATATCTTGGCCGTCTTTTTATGGGTGGTGAGGGTGCGACCTTTGCAACGGGGCTATGGGTTCCCTATACAGAAGTTTTTCTATTTTGTTGGGCAGCAAGCATGCTGGTCGCGAAATTTTTCAAGATTCGGCGGCAGCAGCGGGCAATGCTTTTTGATGTCTTGCCGAGTGATATTGGTGAGAAGATTACTAGTCGAAATCTTGACAAGTTTCTTGAATATATCAGCGAACTCCCCAAAGCTGCCGTTGGTAGTTTTCTTGTCACACGGTGTGTTCGAGGCCTCGAACACTTCCGTGTTCGAAAGAGTGCAGCTGATACGGCCACAATGCTATCGAGTCAGTCGGACCTTGATGCCAGTAGTGTTGACTCAAGTTACACAATGTTCCATGTGTTCATTTGGGCTATTCCAATTTTAGGATTTCTTGGAACTGTTATCGGTGTGAGTTCAGCAGTGGGCGGATTCACTGATACGCTGAGTAGTTCGAGTGACATGGAGTCACTGAAGGTTGGTCTGAAAAGTATTACAGGGGGTCTTGGTACGTCATTTGATACCACTTTGGTTGCCCTCGCTATGGCAATGATTCTTACATTTCCAGTCAGTGCTCTGCAGAAGCTGGAGGGTGATGTCATCGGTGAAGTTGATGAATACACCAATGAATATCTTTTACGTCGACTCGAAGACGGTCGAAATACCGAAGAGCATCGTATTCCCTCGGCGAGTCGTAATGACATGCAAGATGTTGTACAAGCAGCACTTAAAGTGCATCGGGCAGAACTTGAGGGATGGATTGGGCAACTCAAGACTCTTGGGAAGGGCGTCGCAGCGGATCTCTTTGATTCGTGGAAGAAAATCGATGATAAGCAGACAGAGCGTATATCTCAGACAGAACAGTCACTTACGAGTTTTGTAGGGAAACTCGATGGTATGGGCGAGAAACTTGCGGCAAAAGTCGAAGAGGGTTGGAGTAATGCCCATGATCGGCTGTATGAAAAAAATGCGGGACAGGTTGAGCAATTAGGCAAAATGGTTGAGTCGACACGAGATGAGATCGCCGCAATGGCATCTACTGCACAGGACGCGAAAGGGCAATCCACAGACCTTATGTCACAGGCTGCAAGTAGCGTGCAGGAGTACACTCAATCGTTGCAAAAAAGTTTGACAGAACTTGCCGAGACAATGGAACGACTCAACGGACAAACCATTACTGTTGAAATGAAACAACGCGGTTGGTTTGGTTTCGGTGGTGGAAAGAAAAAGAAGCCTGAAGAAAATAGTAAAATCAAATACAGAACCTAGATTGCTATTTACTTGTGTCTGCTCATGTTTTTGTACAAAGTGACAGGCTGTGTAATCACTTGGAATTAATGTCATGGCCCGAAGGCAAAAAAAGAAACAGGAAGTTTCACTTTTCCCGTTTCTCGACATCCTGGCATGCGTTATTGGAAATTTGATTCTGATAATCACGGCTGTTGTGCTTGAATCTGTTGACAGCGACAAAATAGCCGAACAATTTGCTAATGAAGCCGTTCAGCAACAAACAGAGCAAAATCTACAGGCCATCCGTGATCTTGAGGAAAGCCTCAAAAAGCTGAAGCAAGATAGTATCTCGAGTGACACTCGCGTTCAAAAGGCGCAGCAGCAATTAGCTGAAGCTGAGCGGGCGCAGCGTGAGGCCCGGGGCCGGCTGCTCGATGTCCCACCACCTCCACCCCCGCCAGACGATGAAGATACGGCAGAACTCAAGAAGCGAGAACTTGAGATTCAGGAAATTATTGCTGAGATGAAACGGATTGAGGCAAAAATTGCAGACAAAAAGAAAAAGCCAGATCAGACAATTTCAGTATTGTATGAGAACAAAGGACGCGGTGGTGTTCGTCGTCCTTTTTTTGTGGAAATAACAAAAAATGATTTGGTGTTACTTCCTAATGCACTTGATTACAAAAATCTTTTTGATTCAGAGTTGCCGATTAAGATACCAGTTGCAAAAGCGGCGAGTGATAAATCGTTTACGAAACTACTGGATTATGTGCTTACTCATTTAGGTAAGACCGGACTTCTTCGAAGAAGACGAGATACGATTATCACATTCCTTGTTCGGCCTGAGGGTGTGAATACATACCGAACCGTGAAGCAAATTGTTGATCAATATGAAAAGAAAAATGAGAATCGACTTGTTGTTGGTATGCTGCCAAATGGTGCTCCGGTGCTGGATGCATTGAGTGGCAAGGCTCCGCTGCCAGGTGAGGGTAAAATTTTACTTGACTGACGTGTATAATTTATTGATGTAGGTTCAGTATTGTAAGGAAGGGAAATTCAATGGCTCGACGTAGAAGGCAAACGTCAGCAACGGGTGCGAACATGGACTCTTTGCTTGATGCCCTCACGAATGTTGTTGGCATTCTTGTTATTGTTCTTGTAGCTGTGCAACTTTCCAGCCAAGAAGCAGCTCGGCGCATGGAAGAGATGATCGCTCAGATTGATCCTGCGGAGCAGGAGCGAATAAAGCAAGCCGCAGAAGACTCAGCGTCAAAGCTCGAAGAAATGAAGCTCGCGCTTAAGTCAGAATCAGAAAAAGACAAAATTGATCCTGAAAAATTGCTGGCATCACTCCAAGATGATATTGCCAAGGCTGAAGTCAAAGCGAAGAAGGATTTGCTTGCTGCTGAGGCAGCAGAGAAAGAGGCTGAAGAAAAAAAACTTTCAGCTGAAAAGCTTCGGAGGAGCTTGATGATACAGCTAGCGAAGCTAGAGGAAAAAGAGAAAGAATTCACGGTCGCAAAAACAGATTTATTGGCGAAGTTGGACAATATGCCAAAGTTAAATGCACCACCACCCAAAGAGGTGCGGCCACCAACACCAAAAGACATTCCACGAAATAAAGATGGGAATGCCTTACTTCAAGAGAGAAAGGTTCTCGTTAGCAACGGAAAAGTAATACCATTTGTAGATCCTGGTAAGCAAATGGAAACAGCGATTAAAAACCGGCTGAAAATGATTATCGAAAAAAATGAGATCACAGTCGGTGAAGGTAACTATATTCCTGATTCAAAGCAGGCGGATAAATTAGTTGCCGAGTTCAATGAAGATCCAGCAAAAAATAAATATTTTGATCTTAAGCTAGTTCGTAATGGTAATACGATCAACCTTGAGATTATTCCAACAGATGAATGTGGTGAGGAGCCTGAAAAAGCCGTACGAGGTATTTTTGGAACTGTACTTCGCAATATGCAAGGGAAATGGTATCTCAGATATTTGGTTGAGCCAGATTCGTTTGAAACATATATGGCGATGCGAAAAGTGACAGACAGTGGTGGCTTTTATGCAGGCTGGACCATAATCGATCCAGGTAGTTACTTGCATCGACAGTTCAGTGGTTACAGGATTGGGGTGAAACCCCCACCACGTCCCCCAAGAGATCCTGGGAAACCAGGTCCTGTTAAGGGAGTGTTGGATTGAAAAGGATCTGCCTTCTTTCATCAACCCGTAGTGTGTGAAATCTTCTGGAACGAAATCTTTCGTGAACATCCGTTTCGTCATCACGATTTTGCTTGGTCTAATTGTTCTTGGTTGTGAAAATCAAAGCAACACTCCGCTGTCTGGACGAGTACAGGGAATGTCGATGGCACCTGGGTTTCAAGATGGTGATGTTATTTCTTGGCAGCGAGGCGAAGAAAATAGTTTTTCACGATATGCACCTGTAGTGTGTCAGTTTAAAGAAGAACTCATCATCAAACGTGTTATAGGGCTTCCCGAAGAGTCTGTTCGAATCACGGATGGTGAACTTTTTATCAACGGTGAAATTATCCGGAAAAGTCCACAACTTTTAAAGCAGTTCGGCCTCATGATAGATGATCAGGCAGACTCGTGGAGAGATTCAACACATTCATGGATACGAACAAATAATCGATGGTCATGCAACCATATAAGTTCTAAGCATACCTCGTGGTTAAAATTCTCTCCAGAATCCTCACGTGGTGTGCTGCATAATGAAGACGGCTTGCGAGTTTATGACGATGTTTCGTGGCTTACGGAAGAAACCCGGCTCCTCAATAGTGTGCAAGATATCGGAATATCTGTAGTGTTAGATATTCAGCTGCAGGAAGGAAATGATCTTGAGATTTTTGTGAAAAACAACAAACACGTAGCGCGAGTTGTTGTGAGAAGGCAAGGGCAACTCGCAGTCATTGCAGGAAGGCTTGATGGTCAATTTGTCGTTGCAGCTTGGCCAATACTTCGAGGAAGTGAGGCGGGAAAAATTTATGACGACCAAAATAAATATGTACGTTCCGAGTTGCCAAAAGTCTGGTCTGCTAGGTTGAACGTACCAAATAAAAAAACCTTGGCACACAAGACACCCGCACTTGCTGTTGGTATAAAAATTCTTAGGGGTCAGGGTAAATTAATCTCAAATGAGCCATGCATGGTCAAAGCAGAGAGCGTATTTGTATGGCGGGATATTTACTGGTTATCAACACCAAACAAAACAGAATGGAATGTTCCCGAAAATCATATTTTTATATTAGGCGACTGCCCGGCAGCGAGTAGAGATAGTCGGCAATGGGGCTCTGTTCCTTTTGGTGCAATTCAAGGAACGGTGTTGCGGGACCCGTTTTTCCAGAAGTTCCCTGCATGGTTGAGTCACAATTGAATTGTTAGTGTGAAAAGAGTCCTCTTTTTTACAGGACACCATTAGCTTTTTGTGGGACACAATCGATTCGCTTCGTGCAGTACGCATGCTGATTCAGACTGCTGGATAAGACGGTTAATTGCATCTGGAGTTTCTGCGTGTCCAATGTCGAGGTCTTCAACAAAGTTTTGATCAAGTTGTGATAGAAGAACTAGGCGTCGATCCCCGAGGGCCTTTGCAAAAAGGGAAGTGTGAAGTGCATCAAGGAGTAATGCAGTCTCTTCGGAATCCGATGCTTCACGAAGAAGCATCGGCAGGTCGACGCCGTGTCGCCAGCGAGTAAAAATAATTCCGGGCTCTTCACTCATGTTACAAGCTATACATATTGTGCCATCGTGTGTTGTGACACGAGCCGCCGCCGCAATAGCTCGTGTAAGTTCAACAAATCTACAAGGCCGATCTGGGATTCCTGCAATTGCAAGTGGTGATCGAGTAGGAATGGTCGGTCGCCATTCTTTTGCCTGTAATCTTGATTGCGTAATAGATGCAGCTGGAAAACCAAACGCTGCTCCAGCTAATGTTTGGTGGTTTCCGCATACAAGGCGTAATGATGCAAGGATGCCGAGCTGTGCTGTAATCTGTTCGGACTCATCTCTCCAATGATGAAGAGCTAGTTGTCGCTTCTTCAGCAATGCTTTTATAAATTTTTGGCAGTGATTCTGTCGTGCAAAACTCGGCCATAGTTCACCCTCGGGAGATCGTCCGCGCAGGCTAGCGTCGTAGCCGAAACTCCCAATGGACAAGACAACATCAGCATCTACAAGCGCACGGGCTAAATGGAGTGGTTCACCAGTTTCATCAGCGGATAGATACGCGGTATCACTATCATTTAGCCGATTAAAAAGTGTTGTAGATATATTTTGG
>JABHNP010000157.1 GCA_018694455.1 Planctomycetaceae bacterium
TCTAAAGGATTTCTTATGTCTGCGATGATGTAATGGAATAGTTTGGAATTTTTGTAACGAGACGATTTTGCTGGGATGGTTTTTCATTGCGAGTGAACACTGCACGCCACACGGGATCACCTGCGAGACGCGTCCGTCGTTCAAAATGAGTGCGATACGTGTTTTCCAGCCCACCGGCAGGTTCCTTGGACGCTTTGCCGAATAGTAAAGTGTTATTCACGACAAGCACAGCCTCGTTAAAATATTCCTCTACATCCGTCCAAATATGCAGTTGTGACCCAGGTTGCATGATTCGTCCCGCATGCTGAAGAAATTCTGGGTTTAAGATTCTGCGTTTTCGGTGCCGGGCTTTCCACCACGGATCTGGGAAATAAACATGCAATCCCGATAGAGATGCATTCGGAAGTACATGTCGAACGAGATGCATTGCATCACCGTGAAGAACAATACCATTTGTTGTTTTTAAGGCGGCTAGTCGAGAGGCAGCCATCCGTGCATAGCCAACGCGGACCTCAATCCCTAGGAAATTTCGGTCTGGTGTCGATGAAGTTGCAGAAGCTAAAAACATTCCCTTCCCAGTACCAATTTCTAATTCGACGGGATTGTGTCGACAAAAAAGCGTTGTTGGGTCAAGAGGGCCCTCCATTTCCGTCAAAATCCTGAAATGGTGTGAAAGGTCGAGATCCTTCGGAGGCTTTTTTGGATGTCGCCGGGGCATGTCAAAATTATTCAGGGAGAGCCAGAGAAATTAGGGTGCTGATGTGGTTTGGCTTGCTGTCAGGAAATCAACTGGCAGTGGAACACCCTTAATAACACCGTCCACAACAATGCTCTCACCTACAAGTCCTTGGAAACGACAGACAATCATTGCCTTTGGCCGCACACGCACGCGTTCCACAGCAACAACGAGTCGATCACCAGGGCGGACGGGTTCTCGAAACCTTACGTCCTCCAAGCCACCGAATCCAATCATTTCTGCTTCGAGCAGCTGATGTTTCTGAGAGAAGTAGCTTGAGAGTTGTGCTGCTGCCTCACACATAATGACACCCGGCATTAATGGCACATTTGGAAAATGACCTCGTGCCCAAAACTCATCCGACTTCGTATCTTTGTAGCCTACACAACGTCCTCGTTCCTTATCTTCATGAACAATCGCGGTTAATTGCTCCATCTCGAAACGCTGCTGGTTGTATCGACGAATTTCCTCAATATCAGCAATGATAGTGCTGAGGTCATATTCGTTTGGGTGGATAATATAGTCGCGAGGGGGCACAGCAGACTGCTCCGGGAATGTTCTGATGAAATCAACTACTTAAGCTACAGGATGACTGTGGTTACAGTCGGTAACAAATTTTTGGTTATGTCTTAATGTGTTTTCTTTTCGCTTTTCTAGCTTTACTGTTGGCTGGTCGCGAACCATGGTTTGCTTTTTTAATTGTTCTGTGAGGTTTTGACATGTCTATAAATTCTTTCGTTATTTGTCTTGAATCGCACCACTAAAATTTACCACGGTATGCGTGCAGATTCCACGGTGGAAGCAGACTTCTTTGGTTGGAGTCTGGAATGTGGCAGAAGCGTCACTGGAAATGGGCAGGAAATGTCCGGAAGGCCTTATTTTATGGTCTCTTCCGAACTTCTTCTGTCGGCATCAAGAGATTCACGAACAGAGGTTCTCAGGATGTCAACGAAGCTTGCGATTAAAAAGCCGAAGATCCCGCCGAGTACCGCCGAGGAGAGACCTCCTAGCAGTGCACCTGCAAAAGATGACGATGCCAGCAACATCAGTGCAGTTGTGCCTGAAATGCCTCCAATGAATCCGCCTATTCCTACCGATATGGGCAACAGCAAACCCGTTTTTGAGTGTCTCTCAAGATGAGAGGGAGAGGACACAGGAACGTCGACACGGGGCGATTGTTGGCGGGTGCGAAAAAGATCACGATCCGTAGCTTCTTGCATTCGGGTGCCAATTGCATTTCCAGCAATATGCATTGCGAGGCACCCGAATATGACGAGCGCAGCCAGCCAGCCAGCCAGTCCGAGCCAATTAATTGCCGAGAAGGCTACTGCCAAGGCTGTTGCGACCCAAAAAAAAGTATGTAATCGCATGAATGGTTTGGCTTCACGTGTGATTATTCAATTGCTGCTGGTTTATAAATCGGCAGTAATCGGTAATAGACCTCAAGTGTAAGGATGGCAAGTGCCGTGTGAGCAAGTCTGCCGGCAGGTGCAAGGTGTCGGTCGCGAATAGCATTTTTAGTAGTGCCTCTGGGATTTGTCAGATACCAACTACCGATTTCGCAGAGGGGGCTACCAAAAGCAGGGTTGCGATGATCCATTCTCGTCGTTTTAGTGACCTGTGTTCGTACAAGAAAGTCTCGGTTCCGACGGTTCCATTGATCCCATGAAGGATGGTCGATATGAAGTAAAATTTGTGCGAGGTAAAAGTTTCTGTAGAGGAGGAGGGCGGGGTGTGTATTTGATTTCAGTAGTTGATTTACCCCTTGAAGAAGTCGTGGATCATTACCACTCCACCCTGTATAAAGTCGGCAGAGCAGTCCGACTGCGGAGGTGCACTCGCCTGGTTCCCGCGTTGTCGTTTTTGCAAACGAAGCGAGGTAATGATAGCGGGTTGGATCACGGATTATGCCGCCGATCCGATTAGCCACAATTTGAGCCTGTCCGCGACGAGGAGATGCGGCAGGTGGTGTGAGGCTATCGAGGAAATGATCCGCTTGACGGAAAATGTCAGAGTGAACAGGTGCTCCTGCTAATTGGCTGCTCTTTAGTGCTACGACCTGCCACCCTGTGACTGTAATGTCACCGGGCTGGCCTAATTCATAACGCCATCCTCCAAGCGGGTGTTGGTGTCTCGCAAGAAACACGCTCAACGCATTTACGTAACGTTCGAGGTCAGGGTCGCCGGTCATCGCAAAAGCCTCTGCCATGACAAGAGCTGTGATCCCATATCCGTAAAGATCTCCTGAGAACGTCGAGACAAAGTCAGGGTTTTCAACATGAAGTTCTTTTAGTTCGATATCGAGTGTCGTCTTAAGTTGTTCAAGACCTCGATAGACAACTTCTTTATAAGGGCCTTTCAAATGGGTGCTGCCAGCCCCCAAGAATGGCAGAAGAGCGATAGATGTGCTGGCCTTTGAATGGCCTTCGATATAGCCCTTCGTCCGACACAGGCATTGTTGTGAAGGATGTCCGAAAGGATCGGTACAGTAGGGGTGTTCAAATGACCAAGATCCATTGGCTGCCTGATGCCGTGCGAGCCACAAGAGTCCACGTTCAATTGCGGCTTCACTAGACGGTGAGCCGCCCTTGGCAACTGCTGTTTTTCCTCGTGCTGAACCAGAACGTTGAGCTAAAGCAAGCTTTGCATCGGCACGTGAAGCGGTTGCCATCTGCCCGCTGACTGCAGGAACCGTTTTTGTGCTTTGGGCGTTCTCACTCGTTTCCATTTGTTTTGGAATACGCTGAGATTGCTTCGATTGCATGGGTATATTTTTAGGAACGGAACTGTCAGGAGTAAGTTCTTTCTCAGGTTCCAGTGCGAGCATAGGCTGGGCGGGCTGGCTCTCAGCAGTTTTGGTTTCCTCTTCAGAAGTATCGGGGCTGTCTTTCGAAGTTTCTTGAGGGCTATCTTTCTCAGCAGCCTCGGTGAGTAGAGTTGCGGCGGTGTCGTCGCCTTTGGTTTCTCCCCACTCCTTTTCCGGCTCTGTGCTAAAATCAATGACGACTGGTGACAGTCGGTTCGTCTGATTCTCAGGCACTATTGCCCAGAGTGTAAGAACAATCGCAATAATGAGATGTGTTGTAAGGCTGAGATAGATAGATCGCACACTGTTGCTGGCAGTAACTTTTTCTGCCCACCCGGTGTTCGAGTCAAAGGTGTTTGTTGAATTAGCAGAATCCACGTGCTGATTGCATGGTGACTCATTTGCAGGTGGTGGTTTTGTGCTCGCCATTACATTCGGTGGTACAAGACCTGAAGCTTTGGATGCTAGATGGTACGACTTCTGCAGAAGAAGTACCATGTTTCTAGGAAGAAATAGTCTTAATAGCATCGTCCATAACGTGGGAGATGCTCCATAGGATTAGCGAAATATCAGCGTTTTAACTGCGAGTACAACTTCCACCGCTTGCGAAGGCGTTACGAAGCCTCTATTTTATTGGTTGGAAGTGAGACTCTTTCACTGATGATGTTGTTGAGTGACCCTTTTTGAGATTTGATCGTATGGCTAAAGGAAAGAAAAAGCTCGAAGTAGTTCACCTCGTGTGTGAAGAAACTGGTGACGTGAACTACACGTTACGCCGAAAGAGCGGCGGCGAAAAACTCCACCTGAAGAAGTATTCTTCACGGCTTCGTCGCCACACACTTCATAATGAGAAGAAGAAAAAGTAGTTCTTGCCGGAAATGGTGTGGAATTACTTTTCAAGAAATCGTTAGGAGAAGGTCTTCGAGATCCTGAAGCCCTGATTGGAAATGTATTCCAATTTCTAATGCGTATAGCGGGCGGTCACGCATATTTCCAAAAGGCAGTTTGACAAGATCCTTAAGTGTTGTCAGCACAATGTCAGCCCTCACTTGTTCGGTTTTTTTTGAAATACGATGAATGTCATCAGTGGTGTACTGATGATGATCAGGAAATGTCAGCGTGGCGGTTGGAGTGTGTCCAAGCGATGTAAGCGTCTTGTAGAAGGCCGCGGGATTTCCAATGGCTGATATTGCCAGTATACGTTTGTTCTGAAGTGATTGAAGAGGTTCTGTTCTCCCGTCAACGAGTCGAAGATTTGATGGTCTGTGTTCGGTTTGAATCCATGGCTTTCGGTGTGGGCCTAAAAAGTGAGAGCATTGTTTTTGGATTTTATCTCGGGTTTTGACTGAGACCTGATCGGTCCTTGTAAGAATTACTGCATCCGCTCTCCGTAACCCCTCGAGCGGTTCTCGTAAAAGCCCACGAGGGAAAATACGGTTGCAGCCAAATGGGTCACTCGCGTCAATTGTAACCAGATTAATATCTCGATCGATCCTTCGGTGTTGAAAGCCGTCGTCGAGAAGCAATATATTTGAACCGCTTGCGGTTGCACTTTGCGCAGCAATAATTCGTTGCCTGTTCGCGAAGTGAGGAACGGTTGGCAGAAGTATATTTAATTCAGCCGCTTCATCGCTCAGTTGCCCTTCCTTGGCTTTGTAGCCGCGGCTGATAATGGCAGGTTTCTGATTGCGGGTGGTAAACCAGTTGGCCAACCATGCGACAAGAGGGGGTTTGCCAGTTCCACCAAGTGTAATGTTTCCAACAGAAACAACGGGTGCCGATGCCCGGCTCACAGTGAACATGCCATGGTCATATCCGTAATTACGCAATCGAATAAGACCTTCATACGGCAGTTCAAAAGCAGAGAGGCCCGTTCGGGCCAGAGTAGGAATGATCCCGGTTGCCCGTCCATCAACCAGTCGTCGAAAACTTTCTGCGTTGGGAAGCATCTTGAATTTAGGCCTGATTTTGTAATAAGAGGTTTTTTGTAACCATGAGTTGTACAATAGGAGGGTTATTCTGGTGGCGTCAACGTGTTCCATGCTCGAAGCAATGAATAGTCGAGTCAAAAGGCAGGTCATTCTTGGGGTGTAGTACAGCGTTTCTTTTTACAGCAGATGGGTGATTGAGGCGAAGCGAGACATCTCATGGCAACAGCAGGCAATCGCACTGACTCCGAATTAGTGCTTCAGGATTGGCAGGGAGCTGATAGGTCGCGAGCAGCGAAATATCTCGATAAGAGGCTCGCTGAAGCTGGTTCGAATTACAAAAGTGTTGCCTTTGCTACTTTTCTATTGACTGCGATGGTGGCAGGGTTTTGTTGGCTGCTGTTTGGTGTGCTTTTAGATCATTGGTGGATAGCTGGTGGAATGCCCGTCTGGGTCCGGTGGTCATGGCTGCTCACTGGGGCCTTGGGGATTGGAGCAATAGCGTGGAAATGGCTTGTGCCAATTCTCCGGTACCAAGTCAACGTTCTATATGCAGCAAGATCGATCGAACAGGAGTTTCCGGAACTTCATAATGATTTAGTCAATGCAATTCTTGTGAACCCCGGTGAGGCTAATCCGCATAAAGATCTGATAACGCGATCGCTTGACAAGCGAGCTGCTCGTCAAATGACAACAATCCCAACGGATGCAGTCATTGATCAACAGCATCTTGTTACCTTGGCAGCTGTCCTTGCGTGTCTTGTTTTTTTAGGCACGGTCTATGCACTTTTGTCTCCAAAGAGTCCGTTTGTAACAGCCGCGAGACTTTTAGCTCCTTGGTCTGGCTGGGCGGCACCTTCGAGAGTTTCCATAGAGGAAGTCAATTGCTATTGGACGACAGTCTTCGGAGAAGAAAATTCTCAGCATGCATTGCCGCCCGGCGACTACATGTTTGATGATCGACAGTATCTTCGGTGGCAAAATGGCAATGTTGAACTTATTCGAGGTCGGCAAGTAGTCGTATCAGCAGAAATAGATCATCTTCGAGATGCTGAAATTCCTTGCGTTATGGTGTCTTCGCTACTAGACAACGGAAAGCTCGATCCGGAGGTGAAGCCGTGGAAGGTAACTCTTCGGAAGCGTCCAGATAGTCAACGGTATTGGACAAGACTTCCCTCAAGTGGAATCGGACTAGACCGGTCGATCAGATTGAGGATTGAAGCGGGTGATGCGAGGACAGAGCCTTTCGATGTGAGGGTAGTTAATCCGCCATCACTGTTAGTAAAAGAAGTACGGTATGTTTTTCCGACGTATACAGACCAGCCTGATCAGATTGTTCAGTGGCAGGGTGATCTTCGGGCGATTGAGGGAACCGAAGCACGAGTCGAAGTTGAGTCGAATCAAACACTCGATGCAGCGTGGGTCGATTTTCTTGATACTGATCGCTCGGATGACTTGCGTTTGGTTGTGGATCGTAGAAATCCACAGGTTGCAACAGGAGTTTTTCGGTTGCGATTGGCAGCAGACCGGACATCGGCGGAGCATTCTGCATATCGGCTGCGTTTCCGTTCTAAACTGGAGGGCGGTACGAATTCGGCTCCTGTGATTACTGATCCTCCTACGCACCGTATTGAGGTTTTTCCTGATCTCGCACCCGAAGTTGCTATCGAACTTCCAGAAGCAGAGTCGGTGCGAATGCCTTCACGTTCTACAATGAGGGTTCGTGTTCGCGCTATCGACCCAGATTACTCGCTTTCCAAGGTTGTTGTTGAGACTCGTCCTGAGGGGGCCGGTTTGATTCGTGACAAGGTTTTGTGGCAGTTTGGTGGAAGTGAAAACCAGGTGGCCGGAGACGGTGAGGTCCGTGTGAGCACCCGTATCGTGCCTGCCCAAGATGCGCCTAACGCAAAA
>JABHNP010000230.1 GCA_018694455.1 Planctomycetaceae bacterium
GTGACCTGCACTCACGAGGGCAGCAGCATCAAGATGGACGCAGAGACAAGATCATCACGAATCTATGTGTTGGGGAGTCCCGACGTGATCATATTGGTCTACCTCCGCTGAGCGGGTCGTCTGGCAACGAAGATCAACTCGATGACCTTGTTGGTACGACATGGCCGACCATGCTTGCAGCTGCGACAGCCGGTACAAACGAGGCGTATGCCTCAGCGAAACGCCCGACGGCGACTATTCATCTGCCTCAAATCGATGAATTCATCATTGGTCAGCTTTTGCAACTGCTTATGCTTGCTACCGTTGTTGAGGGACGGCTTGTTGGGACGAATCCATACGGCCAGCCGGGTGTGGAGGCATATAAAAAATTCATGATGAAAAGGCTGCGGCCGAATGAGTGACACGAGGTTGCTGCTGCTTGTGCTGAAATCCTGAAACTCGTCTGCATGGAGAAATTAATGGCCGTTACAATTACATGGACAGGACACGCTACGTTCCTTGTGGACACTGGCGCAGGCATTCTTCTCGTCGATCCATTTCTGGATGAATGCCCGACTTCAGCACTCAAAGCATCTGAAATTGAATGTGATGCTATTCTGCTCACTCACGGTCACTTTGATCATACTGCTGATGTTGTAGCAATTGCGAAAAGGGTAAAATGCCCAATTTTTTGTGCCTTTGAAATAGCCGAGTGGCTGAGTAAGCAAGGTGTCGATGGTGCGGTTGGTATGAATCTTGGGGGTATGACAAATGTGCCTGGTGGTGTTGCCAAGATGGAAATGGCGCACCACTCGTCAAGTCTTCCCGATGGCACATATGCCGGATCAGCAGCGAGTTGGCTTCTTGAGGTAGGGGGAAAGCGAATATTTCTGGCTGGCGATACCTGTCTCTTTGTGGATATGGAACGCATTGGTAGGGCGGATTCTCAAGGGAAGCGACTTGATTTGGCTGTTCTTCCAATCGGCGACATGTTTACGATGGGACCTGATGACTCGATTGAAGCAATTCGTCTTCTGAAGCCATTCGCGGTCTTGCCGTGTCATTACGGCACATGGCCCCCAATTGAACAGGACGTTGAGATGTGGGCCTCACGTGTTCGTGACGAAGGCATCGCTTCTCCACATGTCATTGTGCCTGGAGATTCGGTGACTCTTGACTAAGCCTCGAAAGCCACTGAGTACTTTGAGTTTCTACTTGGGCTTAGAAGCTATCCATATGAGGAATACACAGCCAGAAATATTTGGGTTTATTCCTTCGGCTCGCTTTCTGGCACCTGCACTTCAACCATGTTATTGGCGACTCGGACTGGAAAAATGTCAACCTTGAGTGCTGGGTTATCGCACCAAGCCCCATCACATGTTTGGAATCGCCAAGCGTGCCAGGGACATGTGACAATGCCATCAACAAAAGGGCCAGAGCCTAAAGACGCACCCATGTGCGGACAGAGATCATCCATCGCATGGTACGATTGACCATCGAAAAAAATGGCGACAAGTCGCCCGGCAACCTCAAAAGTGCGGCCTTCTCCAACCGGTATCTCTCCAGCAGAAGATACTGGAGTGAAGGGAATGTCTGAATTGTCGGTTGTCATGTCTGGCCCATCGATATGATATTTAGAGCATCCGGTTCAATTGCCAGTTGTCTTTTTAGCAGTTTTCTTTACGGGCAAACAGCGTGTCTCAATCGATAAAACTCCTTGTGTTAGACATTGATGGTACCGTCACAGATAGTCGACACCAAGTGACAGATGCCGCTAGGAAATTGGTGCAGGAGTCTCAGACTGCCGGCATTCGTGTCATTCTAGCAACTGGCCGTCGATATCGAGATGCCCTCCCTGTTGCGACAGAATTGGGTCTCCGCGGGCCGCTTGTAACTGCCTCAGGGGCACTCGTAAAGTTGCCTTCAAATCACGAGACTCTTTTCCGGTCCTGTTTTAAAAAAGAACTGCTTTCACAAGTGCTCGATTGTGTCATTGGGTTTGGCCACGAACCAGTGCTTTACACAGACAGCTTTCATGAGGGCTTTGACTTCTACTGCCGGACCCTTGTCTCATGCAGCGAGGATGGCACAGCGACTGGTTTTGGCGAATACCTTCAATGGAACAAACAATTAGCTCGCGTCGTACCAACGCTTTGTGAATCTCTTCCGGAGGAAATATTTTCAGGTTTTGTCATGGGGTCTGCCACTCAGATGGAGCAACTTGAGGTCGAGCTCAATGCACGGTTTTCAAATGTGTTGTCGGTTCATACAATACGCAGCCCTCGATATTCTGATTGGCTTTGTGAGATAGCACCGGCTGGCATTGATAAGTGGTCGAGCGTCTTACGACTTGCGAAAACATGGGGAATTTCTGCGAATTCCATCTGCGCAGTGGGTGACGACAGCAATGACCTTCCGATGATTGTTGGGGCTGGTCTCGGTGTTGCGATGGGAAATGCACGGCATCAGGTACAGGGTGTAGCAGATCACGTTGTTGGCGGCCATGAATCAGGTGGGCTTCTCGAATTAGTCGAAATTCTTACAAACAGCTAGCGCCTAGCCCCCGTATGTTGCCTCAACGAAACCGTTTTTGGTGACTCACCTTGTTCGAAAAGGCGGCGTTCTCTAGAGGTAAGGTTCAGTAAAACCTGTCGCGCCATTTGGCAAAAAGCCGAATCTGTACACGGAAAATCTCTATGGACCTCAAGATTCAGCGACCATCGCCCACCTGCAACCAAACTGGGTCTGAATTTAAGGCTGGTGACGTTATTTTTTCTGCGCTTGTTCGTGAGGAAGGCAATCTTGTGCGACGCGACTGGTCGTGTGATGCTTGGGCATCCCCTCCCGATGGAACGCTCGCATGGTGGAGAAGCGTTGTTCCAGAACAGATTGATCATGGGGCCTCCCTTGCCCCTGTCGAAGTACTCCTCGACACCCTTGAGTCACTCGCGGATCAGCCTGATGAAGCCTCTTTACGCTATCTGTTGGCACTACAGCTCCTTCGACGAAAAGTACTTCGGTTTGCTGAAAGCCGTAGTGCAGGAGAGGTAGATGCCAGTTGTCATACCGGAGAGGTGGTATCGCTTGCCTGCCGACGTCGGGATTGTGAATATCAGGTCATGGCTGTCTTGCCTGAAGCCGAAGAGCATGCAGCTTTGGAAGATCGTTTAGCCTCCCTCTTGTGGTCTGGGGGTGAGTCATGAGTTCAGCTGACAAAACAACGTCACCCGTATCTTTGTCATTGGTACTTTTCGTAACCGCTGTTGTTCTTGTTTCTGGCAGTGGCGCTAGTTGTCCCAATGTTATTCGCGGTTATCAGGTTGGGGTGATGCCCTTGCCGCGGACGCTTCCAGCTCAACCGACTCGTGAGCAAATTATTGCTGCTATTGAGGAAAATTCATCAAGGGTACGAAGTTATAGTGCGTCTCAGGCCGTGCTTTCAGTGCCTGGTGTACCGAGGCTTTCAGCGCAGGTTGCTTGTGAGCCTCCTCGACGATTTCGCTTGCGTGCGCAAACATCGCTTACCGGTAACGAGCTCGATATTGGCAGTAACGACGACCTTTTTTGGCTTTGGATACGACGACATGACCCTCCAATCATGTTGTTCTGTCAGCACGATCAGTATGAACAGTCTTCGGCTCGGCAGGTGGTGCCAATTCGAGCAGACTGGATGCCGGAACTGTTGGGATTAGTTCGTTTCAGTCCGCAGGATCGGCATGAAGGCCCATTTTTGGCTGCCGACGGTCGCCTCGAAATTCGGAGCACGATCGACTCGCCGGATGGTCCGCTTATTCGTTCAATAATTCTTCACCCAATGACCGGTCTTGTTGAAGAGCAGCACTTGTTTACGTCCGCTGGGAAACGTTTAGCAAGCGTGCGGGCGTCTCGACATCGCATGGACCCTGGGTCGGGCGCAGCCTTGCCAAGGCTCATTGATGTGTCTTGGCCCGGATCCGGCGTTGAGTTTACCCTTGAGGTAACAAGCTTGGTAACGAATGTTCCAGCTGCTGACCCTGGGCAACTTTGGCAAATGCCCACGTACGATGGCTACCAGCCAGTTGATCTAGCTGACCCAGCTGTGGTCGTTGCCCCCGCTGGTGATCCGATTGGTCAATGAGCCGCGTCAGGGCGATGTAGGTGGCTTGTTGCTAGGATCGGTGGTGTTTTCGTTCTGTCGAATTGACTTACGAGCCTTCGATAACCGAGGACCAATGGAGTTGACAGGAATTCCAGTTGCCTTGGAAATTTCACTGTAACTGTGCCCCTCAAGGTCATGCATGCGGAGAAGTATACGGTCCTCCGTTGAGAGATGTTTCAGGTAATGCTCAATTTCATCTTGTTGAGAAACTTGTTTGTGAGGAGTGGTTGCACTCTCTGGCTGCTCAGGGAAAGAGTTGCTACGAGAAAGGGTTTTCGGGCGGCTACTTCGTTGAAGCAAGGCATGAACTGTCACCCGCCGTGCAATGACCGTGAGATACGTTGGAAGTGTTGAACGACCAGCGAATAGCCTGAGAGAAGCCATGTTACGAAATATTAGTTGAGCAAACACCTCAGCGGTGAGTTCATCACGGTCATCGGTTGTGATGTCCCAGCCACGTCTCTGTGCAGTCTTCGTCACGACTGCCTGAATAAGACGCCCAAACCTTTGAATAAACATATTCCAAGCTCGAGCATCGCCTGAAAGACATGCTTTTACGAGTGCTTGATCAATTGCCGAACAGTGAGAGTTATTCTCATTGCCCGGATTCGTCGTACTCTCGGTCACACCGGTATCTCCGCATATATTTAACAGTTCTTGAACTATACCCCTTGTTTCTGCCGGTAACCAAGTTGGAAGTGCCGAAGAGAGCAATTTTCCGTTTAGTGGGACTCTCATTGAAGTTTTGAATTGGGTCTATCCGATGGAGAATTCGTTGACAGGTGGCTCAAGGCTGCCTACTATGCCGCTAACGGGATGTTTGTTGATATCGCTAAGCTTCACGTATTCGTTGAAGTTTAACTTTGCATTTCGTGTGTGGTGCCGAAAATTTGTTTTCGCACATTGGTTTTGGTTCCAGGTCTTTTGATAAGGAGTTAGCCTAATATGACGCATGTCGTCGCTGAGCCCTGCTTCGCCTGTAAGTACACAGACTGCGTTGTAGTCTGTCCGGTTGAGTGTTTTTATGAAGGCGACCAGATGGTTTACATTCATCCAGACGAATGCATCGACTGTGAGGCGTGCGTTCCAGAGTGTCCTGTGGAAGCAGTATTTCACGAAGATAATTTGCCTGAGGAATGGAAACCCTTTACGGAATTGAATGCAGAGATGTCACCGCAATTGCCAGTCATTACGGAAAAAAAAGATCCACTCTGTTGATCTAAGGGTCGGTAGATACCGGTTGATATGCACACTGAAAAACGGTGACTTGAGGTTTCATGTTTCTCGAAACGTGAAACCTCATTTATTGTTGCAGGTCGGCAAGCCAATACGCCTTGTCAACAAAACTCCTCCAGCTTGCATATTTTGGATTGTGTAATTTTACGGTAAGAAGAGGGCTGTACCGAGGCTTGCGTGGCTTCCGAGTGAGCGCCATTCCTGCTTCCCGGGGCGTTCTGCCGCCTTTTCGGACGTTACAGGCTACACAAGCACAAACAATGTTGTCCCACGAAGTCGGCCCGCCTTTACTTTTCGGAATCACATGATCCAGAGAAAGTTCGCTTGTTGGTTGATTCCGGTTGCAGTACTGGCAGCGATTTGCATCTCTGGCGAACACATTCTTCCGATTGAATCGCATGTTTTCACGTGGTAGCTGATTGCAGCTGGGGAGTCGAATGACTCGCGGAGCTTGCAAATCATAACCAACACCCCTGATCCAATCCTGATCAGGAGTTCGATCGAGTGTTTCGAGGGCAGACAGTTCTCTCCAAGAATCAATGGAGTGTGCCGAGAAATGGCCCTGCTCAATATGCACTACTTCGGCAACATCCCGAAAAAGGAGAGCCAAGGCCCTTCGGACATTGGTGACATGCACAGCAACGAATGAGCGGTTGAGCACGAGTACGCTCATGCCTAGAGGCGTATGTCTTTGGGATGGAAGAATTGCCGTAGTGCTCATCCTCGTGTCCTCGTTGGTACTACGATCACCCTATGTACTGTACAGAACATCCGTATATCAGTGTACTAGCTAACTGAAACCGCTGCCAAATCAGTATTTTTCAGCATCACTGAACAGGGTTTAGGATTCATTGGTTTTGGTGGACAAAATGATGAATGGATTAAGACTTGCCTTTCCTGTTGGATACCGTCACACTTCACAAAGAGAATGTGGCGACGTGAAAATGGGAATTCCAGTATTTATGGAATGTCCGTGCAGAGCTTGCGATTCATTATATTATTTATTTCGACAGACTCCGGAGGCAAATGTGCTTCATTATTCTTGTGATCTCTGTCAGAGGCCAATTGATCCGGCGGTTTGTATTCGCCACGTTGTAAAAATCAATGTTTTTCCTGCCGTGGACTCGCAGAATGATGAGGACAGTCTCGCTGGTAGCGAGACCCTTGGTGATGATCATCTCGACGACATGCACGATCTTCTAGAGCGGCTTGAAGAGCAGGATCTTGCAGCATTTCTCGACGATGGAACACGGTCACTTCGATTTGATCTCTGTGATGCATGCCGACAAAGGTTTCTTCGGAATCCTTTGGGGATTCAGTCAAATAAGTCATTTACTTTTAGTGACAACTAATTTGTTTTGAGCGGATTCCCGCGTCAAAGTAAGTAACGTGCAGATTGATCAAAAGCAGGGGCGGCTTTGCTGTTAAGGCAAGCTTTCACGTTTTCCCCGGGATCGTTGTCAGGCTGTGAATCATGGTTGTCCGGATTCATTTTTTGCAGGAAATTTACTCTACGCTTGCGGAACTCTGGCTGGTCAGTAGGTTTTGATTAATTCAATGCCTCGCAGGAGAAGTTTCATGACAGCTCCCAATCTTTCTATTGCAACCATTGCCGGAGATGGAACCGGGCCAGAAGTCACATCAGAAGCCATTAAGGTTCTCGACGCAGTTGCACGCCTTGAAGGATTTGAGTTTACCGTCGAATCGCTTGATTGGGGTGGTGATCGATATCTACGGACTGGAGAAATCATTCCGGAGGGCGGACTCGATTTACTACGATCAAAAGACGCAGTTTTCCTCGGAGCAATTGGTCACCCAGATGTTGCACCCGGTGTTCTCGAAAAAGGCTTGTTGCTCGAATTGCGATTCAAATTGGATCAATATATCAATCTGCGTCCTGTGAAACTTCTGCCCGGAGTTGAAACGCCGCTTGCGGGGCGTGGTCCTGACGACATCGATTTTGTGGTTGTTCGAGAGAATACGGAAGACCTTTATTGCGGTGTTGGTGGGTATTTAAAAAAAGGCACGGCAGACGAGGTTGCGGTGCAGCAAGCCGTGTACACGCGGAAGGGGTGCGAGCGGTGTATTCGCTGGGCTTTTGAGTACACACGTCGAAGAGACAGCCCTCAGAAGACGCTTACGCTCGTTGCCAAAACAAATGTCCTGACGTTTGGCCATGATCTTTGGTGGCGAACATTTCAAGAGGTTGCCAAGGAGTATCCGGACGTCAAAACGGACTACAATCATGTCGATGCATGTTGCATGTGGATGGTGAAAAACCCCGAGGCCTACGACGTGATTGTGACAACGAATATGTTCGGTGACATCATTACAGACCTCGGAGGGATTCTTCA
>JABHNP010000105.1 GCA_018694455.1 Planctomycetaceae bacterium
AATTAGGAGAAAAAAATGGCAGACGTAAAGATTTCCGCCCTCACAGAAAACACGAGCCCAGCGGCTTCGGATGTTATTCCTGTCTCCAGGGCAAACGGATCAGCGACCAATAAGGTAACGATTCAGAACATTGTTGACTTTGCAACCACAAGCGGTGGTGCAGTGGGAAGTGATGCCACTGGCGTAAGTGGCGCTGAGTCAATCACAAACATCATCCGTTTGACTCAGGCTGAGTACAACGCGATCTCTTCACCAGACGCATCAACCCTTTACGTGATCGAGGATTAAATGGCACTTATTGTTGGCCAAGAAGGCTACGGAGGAACGTCCGTTGCAGCAGTGAAGCTGGGAAGCACCACAGTGACGAAAGTTTACTTGGGAACGATCCTTGTATACACAACCAGCTAAGTGCAGAAATGAAAATAGCAGTCGTATTGTCTTTCTTCTCACCAGTTCAATACGAGCTACCGCAGCGGCACTTGCATGCCGTAATGAACACACTTCATGCGCAAGGGCTTGACGTTGTTGTGTCTCAAGCGGTATTCCCTGGGCAGAATCCGCAGCGTGTTCCAAGTGCAATAAAGTCACTTGTGTATAAGACATCCTCGCTGTTGTTTCACAAAGAGCGATTATGGAATCTCGCTGCCAAGTCTGTGGATTCGGATGCGATCATTTTTCTTGACTCAGACGTTGTGTTCAAGGACTCAAGGTGGATCGAGAAGTGCGAAGCAGCATTTTCTTCGCATGACATTATTCAGCCGTTTTCGATGGCGATATGGCAGGACGAGGCTGGATTACCAGACATGCACAGAGAACCTTTTGCTGCGGCGATAGGACGAGGAGAAAAACCATGCTTAACAAAGTTTCACCCAGGTTTTGGGTGGGGATTAACAAGAGACGCTTTTAAAAGGCTCGGCGGTTTCTTTGACTGTTCTGTAGCGGGTAACTCGGACGCGCTCTTTGGATTAAGCCTTCGAATAAACGATCTGCATGAGCAAGTGGAGCAGTGGTACGCAAAAAGGCAGGATCCTTCGATCAGCTGCGCTTCGTACAGAAAGTACCGACTGAACGCATCAAACAACAACTTTCGAATCGGCGTTCCTCAAGATGTAGAGCTGGTTCACTTGTGGCACGGCAATCGGGCTAATCGCCAATACATATCACGGACAAAACTTTTCCCCAGGAGAGACGACGGGGAGTTCGCTGTCCACGATGCAAAAAACGGCTTGCAGAAATGGGACTGGGAAGAAGAGGCGAACGCAAGCACCTCGCAATACTTTAAGGACAAACGAGATGACGGTTAAAAAGCCATACGTATTCGGGATAGGCACGGCCAAAACGGGCTCGCATTCTTTAGCCGCAGCTTTAGAGAGGCTTGGCTTGAGTGCATATCACACAGGGAGCAACAAGTTCAAACGGAATGAAAGCATTTGGAAGCAACTTGTCGAGAACCATAAAGAAAACAGAAGTCCGATAGAAGGAATCACTGGCTTCGACGCACTGATGGATCACCCTGTTTGGGAGATGTACCAGGAAATAGACAAGCACGTTGAAGGCGCTAGATTCATTCTCACCTACCGGCCACCAGAGGACTGCGCCTTGTCTTGGTCTCGAATGATTCACAAGCAATACAAAAACGCAGGAGATGGCGTCTTAAAATACTGGAAAGACAACCCGTACAAAAGATTCATGGATATGGCAATCAAGCATGTCGATGGGGTATTCACTTACTTCCACGCAAGAGCAGACGATCTTCTCGTTTTAGATATGAGAGATGAATCAAAAACAAAATGGAATCTTCTTGGTGAGTTTCTTGGAATCGATCCACCAAAGGACGAGCCGTTCCCTAAAAAGTTTGCGCACCAACACTGGGAGATAAAAAATGAACTGCTTTAATTGCGGGAAGTGCAGTTGCTTCAAGACTGTTGTTCGTTCGTTTGCTGCTTTTTTACTCGTGATAACAGTCGCGGTTTGCGCTACGTTTCTCATCAATCCGAGTTATTGGGGCGCTAGGGGCTGGTATCTTGAACGATCAGTCCGCGCCATCTTTGGGCCTGATCGTTTTTCGGAAGACGGAATGGCCGGGGGGCTCGTAATGATGGCTTGGGCTGACGCCGGCTACCCCCAAAAGTTTCGCGTGATAGCCCTACCTGATATTGGTCGATATGTCGGACGAATAATTTACGAATGGGAAAACAAAAACGGACAAACCATTCGTCGGGACAAGTGTTTTCATATACGTTGGGACTACTCGTATGTGCCAGAAAACCCAGCTCCGACCGTAAGGTCAGACGACCTGATGATACAGGGGGCCAC
>JABHNP010000152.1 GCA_018694455.1 Planctomycetaceae bacterium
CGGCCAGATTCTTGAGGAGGGAATTACCGAAGCAGGGAGTATGTCAAGCTTCGTTGCAGCAGGCACAAGTTATTCCAGTCACGGTGTGCCGATGATTCCGTTCTTTATTTACTATTCCATGTTTGGCTTTCAGAGAATCGGTGACCTGATTTGGGCTGCATGTGACATGAGGGCTCGGGGTTTCATGTTTGGTGGAACAGCTGGACGAACGACGTTGAATGGTGAAGGTCTTCAGCATCAGGACGGTCACAGTCATTTATTTGCAATGGCGTATCCGACTGTTCGGGCCTACGACCCAGCCTTTGTGTATGAGGTTGCCGTGATCATGCTCGAAGGGATGGATCGCATGTTTGCGAAAGGCGAGGACTGGATTTATTATGTCACGGTTTACAATGAAAATTATGAGATGCCTTCGATGCCTGATGGGTGCGAGGAAGGCATTTTGAAGGGCATGTACAAGCTTCGAGATGTTGCTGCTAAGAAATCAGCATCCGCCATGCCGCATGTAAATCTTTTTGGGTCTGGAGCAATTCTTCGTGAAGTTCTACGGGCGGCCGACATTCTGGCTGAATCATGGGGAGTTAATAGTACTGTCTGGAGCGTTACAAGTTGGAAGGAGTTGCGTCGAGAGGCTCAAGAAGCCCGTCGTTGGAATATGTTGCATCCGGAAGATTCGCCGCGAACTAGCTATTTAGAAGACGCTCTTGCTGATTCTGAAGGTGTGTTTGTAGCAGCGAGTGATCATGTGAGGGCAGTTCCCGAGCAGCTCGACCCGTGGATTCCTGGAGGACTTTTTGTCCTTGGGACGGACGGCTTTGGGCGGAGCGAGACACGCGGTCCATTGCGCCGTCATTTCGAAGTAGATGCTGAATGCATTGTTGTCGGAACTCTGTCGCAATTGGCGAAGCAGGGGGCAATTGGTGCCGACCGCGTGGCCGAGGCGATTGTGAGTCTGGGGATCGATCCAGATAAAGTTGATGCAGCCTCTGCCTAGTTCACCATTGGATCATTTTTCACTTATTCCTGACCATTTTACCTCAAAACATCTGCTAGAATTAGTCATAGAATATATAGTTTTATTTTAAGACCGCGCTGAGCTGGCTTGGTCTAATTATTTACAAAATTTGATTTACTTCGTGAGATAGCATGGCGACAGAATTTACCTTGCCCGACCTTGGTGAGAATATAGCTTCAGGAGATGTGGTTTCAGTCCTTGTGAAAGCAGGTGATGTAGTATCACCGGGGCAGGCTGTGCTGGAGGTTGAAACAGACAAGGCCGTTATAGAAGTGCCTTGTCCACCTGGTGGTGTGATAG
The DNA here is from genome assembly GCA_018694455.1 of Planctomycetaceae bacterium. Lineage (GTDB taxonomy): Bacteria > Planctomycetota > Planctomycetia > Pirellulales > UBA1268 > UBA1268. The sequence goes on from JABHNP010000152.1 coordinate 1,316, forward strand.
AAGAAGTGCTTATCAAAAAAGGTGAAACAGTAAACGTTGGTCAAGCGTTGCTATCACTAGGGGCCTCAGGTTCGAAGCCTGTAGCATCTGAGCAAGTGGCTCCACAACCTGCAACGAAAACGGTTGCTGCAGCGAAACCATCACCCGTTGCCGTTTCTAATGAAACTGTAGCCGTAAATCAGTCATCGCCCGCCCCACAAGCACCATCGCCCGTTGTGGCTTCAAATGGTGAAGCAAAGATCGCCACTCCGGTCAGCGATGTAATTAATCCTGCTGGCCCAGCAGTCAGACGGTTGGCCCGAGAGCTTGGTGTTGATTTGGGGCGAGTTTCAGGAACTGGACCTTCGGGTCGGATTGTCCGCGAGGACGTTGTTGCAGCGGTTCGAAGAGCTGGTGGGCAAGCGGGATCGAATTCGCGGACAGTGCGTTCTGGTGGAGAGCAAGACGATTGGGGCCCAATTCACCGTGAAAAAATGTCACGGATGAGGAAAACAATCGCCACTAACATGGTTCGCAGTGTGGCGACTATCCCTCACCTTACAAATTTTGATGATGCTGATGTGACTGAGCTTGAGCGGCTCAGGAAAGACAGCGCAGCAGAGTACGCTAAGAGTGATGTTAAGTTAACGGCACTTGCTTTTGTTGTGAAGGCAGTAAGCCTGTCCTTGCGGCAACACCCAAGTGTCAACTCGACAGTTGATATGGAGAAGAGCGAACTCGTCTATAAAGATTACGTAAATATTGGGCTGGCTGTTGATACGTCTCGAGGCCTGGTGGTACCGGTCTTGCGAGACTGTGACCAACAGTCAATCCCACAAATTGCTCAAGAGATTGCAAAAACCGCTGAAAAAGCAAAGAATGCTCAGTATGGAGTTGAAGATCTCCGAGGGGGAACTTTTACGATAAGCAACCTTGGCGCGATTGGCGGAACGTACTCTACTCCAATCATCAATCATCCAGAAGTCGCCATTCTTCTCCTTGGAAGATCAAGAAAGCTGCCAATTGTGTATGAAGATCGCGTTGAACCGAGGCTTATGATGCCACTTTCATTGTCCTACGATCACCGTGTGATCGACGGTGCGATGGCAGCACGATTTTTAAAAGAAGTTATCGGTTATTTAGAAAGCCCTGGTCGGCTCTTGTTAGCCATGTGAACATCGGAATCCCAAAGTGACCACCACCGAAGGCATTGATTCAGCAGGAACTGCGAATCTTGCATTTCTTGAGGAACTCTTCGCCCAGTATCAAAATGATCCTGAAAGTCTTTCTGCGGACTGGCGTCAGTATTTCGACTCACTTGTAGATCTAGCTGATCATTCATCAGGTAGTGGTCATATTTCAGATGAGCATACGGGCAGTACGAATGGTTCGGTACCAGCCGTGACGCCCAAGAAGTCTGAAGTCTTTTCTGCTGATGAGTCAGTAGTCCGAGCCCAAGAAGGTGCGGGTTTGCTCGATGACGATACGATGATCACGCCAGATGGAATTGCGACAGGCCATGCGTTGGCCCTTGCGAACGGATCAGTTCAGTTGCCCGATGCTCCCGCGGGTGAAGTTAAACCAGCGCCACTACCTGACGAATTACGCCAGAGTCAGGGTAGTGACCGCTTTGCATTTCTGCAGGACCGGGTTGACCAACTTGTGCGTGCATATCGCGTTCGTGGTCATTTAACTGCAGATATCGATCCGCTTGGCCGTCCTCGACCTGGGCTTCCGGAACTGGATCCGGCCTTTTATGACCTTACCGAAGAAGACATGGACCGCGTCTTTTCAACGGACACGATTGAGGGTCCGCAGTCGATGTCACTGAGGCAAATTATTCGACGGTTGCATAATACCTACTGTCGTTCGATTGGCGTGCAGTTTATGCACATGGATGATCTGCTTGTTCGGCAGTGGCTTCAGGTGCGCATGGAGGGCTGCGAGAACCGTATCCAGCTTGATCGAAAACAGCAGCTACGCATTTATCGGCAGATGACAACTGCTGCAGTATTCGAAGAATTCATTCAGAAACGATTTCTAGGATCAAAAAGTTTTTCATTGGAAGGTTCTGAAAGCCTTATCCCACTGGTGGAAATGGCTATTGAGAGGGGGGCTTCCCAAGATATTCAGGATGTCGTGATGGCCATGGCTCATCGTGGCAGGCTCAACGTGTTAGCGAATATTATGAGAAAAAGTCCCCAAAGGATTTTTCGCGAGTTTGCAGATCTTGATCCTGAGCTTCACGTTGGTCGCGGCGATGTAAAATATCATTTAGGGCACTCTACGGACTATGTTGCTGAAAATGGCCGTAAAGTGCACCTGACGCTCTGCTTTAATCCAAGCCATCTTGAATATGTAAATCCAGTTGCGATTGGACGAATGCGTGCCCGCCAAGATCGTTCGAGTGATCGAGCTCGTCAGCACGGCATGGTGATTCTGATTCATGGTGATGCGGCGTTTGCGGGCGAGGGAATTATTCAGGAGACGCTAAATCTCAGTGAGCTCGATCCCTATCGTGTTGGCGGGACACTTCATGTGATCGTGAATAATCAGATTGGATTCACAACTGGGCCGCAAGAATCGCGTTCTTGCGTGTACGCAACCGATGTTGCAAAGATGCTGCAGATCCCAATATTTCATGTGAACGGTGAAGATCCTGAAGCGGTTGCACAGGTTGTCAGTTTGGCTATGGATTTTCGTCGAGAATTTCAACGCGATGTTGTTATCGATATGTATTGCTTTCGACGACGGGGACACAATGAAGCTGACGAGCCAGCGTTTACGCAGCCTGCTTTGTATAGAGTCATTGATCAGCAGCCAAGCGTTCACGAAAGCTATTTGGAGAAGCTCCTAACACTGGGTGAAGTGTCGAGGGATGAGGCAATGAGGATTGCTGACGAACACAGAGCTCGTTTAGACGCTGAACTTTCCGCTGCAAAACGCGACGATTATGTTCATCGAAGTGACATTGCTGGTGTCTGGGCATTCTATATAGGCGGTCGTGAAAAAGAAGCAGCGGATGTAGATACTGGTGTGCCCCTGGACAATCTACAGTCGCTTCTTCGTCGCCTGGTTGTTTTGCCCGAGCGTTTCCAGCCGCATGCAAAGATACGCAAAC
>JABHNP010000103.1 GCA_018694455.1 Planctomycetaceae bacterium
AAAGAAAGGGATTGTGATTACAAGCTTCTTCCAACTGCCATGAGTAACGCCCCGTCAGCAGGCAGGCACGTGCTGGCGCACACTTTGGATTGCAGTTATACGCCTGCGTAAACAGGACACCTTCACTGGCAATGCGATCAAAGCCAGGTGTTTCAACATACTGACATCCGTATGCACCGAAACTATCCCGTGAGGCATCGTCGGCGATAATAAAGAGAATGTTCGGTTGATCAGCCGCCACCAGCGGTAACATCCAAAGCCCGAAGAGCAAACCAATAGAAAACTTCATAAAAAACTCCACTATATAATCCACAAGTTGTAAATGAAAAACTCTATGTTCTCAGATTGGTTAGCTAAAATATCACTTAGATGGTGCAAAGAGTTTACCAACGTGCTGCGAAAGCTTGTTTTTCAATCCTGCAACCTCTCCCCCCGGCTGGTGTATGAGAAATACAGCAACGAGATCTCGTTTCCAATCTACAACAAGGTAGGCTCCCATTGCACCGCCGTGAAACACACGACCTGCGAACCCCTGATCATTGATGTCATCACGAAACCAGCCCAGCCCATAGCTTCGCGCTACCCTATGGGGCGACTGCAACGTCCGCATCTCATCAATCGATTCCCTTGATAGCACTTGCTTGTCATGACACATTCCATTTTCAAGATGCATAACTCCGAATGCCGCCAGTTCATCGAGTGTCGTAAAGAGTGATCCACCAGGAAGAATAAAACGAAGATCTCCGCCTGTGCGAGATGGTTGTCTTTCCAGGACACCACCGCTTTGCCTACTGTATGCAGTCAGCACAGTCATTCGAATTTCTTTTGATGGCAAGTACGTCGTACGACTTAATCCCAGGGGATGAAATAACACCTCTTGAGCAATCCGCTCAAGTGACTGATTAAGCACAACTTCTGCAATTCGTCCTGCAACACAAAACCCGGAACCTGAATAAACAAATTTTGTTCCTGGCTGATACTCAAGCTCATACGTCGCCATACGACTGACAGCTTCACCAAGTGGTCGCTGAAAGTTGCGTATCAGATCAAGCTTTTCAGCACTGATCCCCTTGTTCCCCCAGAAGCCTGCCGTGTGTGAAAGAAGATGCCGAATGGTCATCCGGTGAATTGGACTCTTCCCCCCCTTCACTTTCATGTCCTTAAACTCAGGCAAATACTTTTCAACCGGATCGTCCAGCGTGAGCTTCCCCTGATCAACAAGAGCCATAACAACACTGGCGAGAACAGGCTTCGAGACAGAAGCGATTGGAACCAATTCATTCGTAGTGAAGGCTCGCTCCGATTCAATATCTGCAAACCCAAATGCCTCTCGGAAAACGACCTCTCCCTGATGCGCGATCAAAAACGAACACCCAGCGATAGCCTGCTGGTCAACAGATTGCTGCATGATATCAGCGAGTGAATCAAGCTGCTGCTGATTCAACCCATGAGCATGTAGACCTGTCGTTACTGGCAAGGCACCTTCCTGGCCAAGACCAACGGAATAGAAACCACAGCTCCAAGCCACCGTAACTGTGACCAAAAAATGATACGCCCGCATGTGTCTACCTACTCCAACCAAGTCGTTCTAGTTGCTCTTTAATTCATCAATACCAAGTGCACCATCGCCATTCGCATCGAATTGCTGAAAACGTTTGGTCAGGGCTGCAACATTCCGGCCATCAGGGTTGCCAATAAATTCCTCAAGTGTGATCTCACCATCACTATTGCGATCACGGGCCTGAAAAAATTTTTCTGGTGATCTATCTTTCGGCGGAATAGTCTTTGACCGCTTTTGTTGCTTTGGCATCGCCTTGCTTTTGACATCTGACAAAACAACTGAAGGATAGTCTGCGTTAATACCGGACAAATGATCGAGCAACTCAGCCTTCAGTGATGCATACATCTCAGGGTGTTCTGTCCGCAGGTCATTTGTTTCAGCAACATCACGCTGAAGATCAAAGAGCTCGAGATCTTTTTGAGAAATTTCAGCTGCCAGAGCATCCCAATCTGGTGAATAATCACGTCCTACACTGGCCCACAACTTATAGTCGCCCCTTCGAACACCAATATTCCCCCATAATTCAAAAATCATGGTCCGCTCTGGAACTGACGTTTTTCCATCTGAAAGCATGTGAGGGAAAAGAGACATCCCTCGAAGGGGATTCTTTCCGTTGCTTTCAGGAACAGTGAGGCCAGCCGCATCCAATAATGTAGAAAAGATATCACAGTGCATTACGTGACTATCAGACACGAGGCCACTCTGAGGGAGTTTGCCTTTCCAATTCATGAGAAAAGGAACATTGAGCCCACCCTGATAGGTTGTGGCTTTCCCTCCCCTCAGCGGACCATTATTGCCGGGAAACCTTCCCCCTGCAGCACCTTCCTCCATGGTGCAGCCACCGTTATCACTGACGAAAACGATGAGCGTATTTTCGGCAACACCAAGCTCATCTAACACACTGACCAGTTGACCAATGTTGTGGTCCATGTGTTCGAGAATCGCAACATAGTCACTCCGAAGAAAACTCACCCCACGATCAAGAGCTTTTTTCACCCAGGCCTCTGGTGCCGAGGCTGGTTTTGACTTCTCAACGCGGAGTGGGCCATGCACCGCGTTGTAGGCCAGATAACAGAAGAAAGGAGATTCTTTACCGGCATTCTCTCGAATGAAGTCTTCTGCCCATTGGGTGAACAACTCGGTAGCATGCCCCTTTGCGAGAGAATCGTGTTCACGATTGTGCATGATTTTAGAACGAGATCCAGCAATCCAATATGGGTGGGCCCCACCAAGAAAACCGTGAAACTCATCGAACCCACGATCATTTGGAACTTCGCCCTCAAGAGAACCAAGATGCCATTTCCCAAATGCCCCTGTTGCATACCCAGCCTCAGAAAGGTACTCAGACACCATCTTCACATCACGTTTAATTCCCCGGTATCCGGGTGACCCGAGTGGCTGACTACCGGGGCCACGCCACATTCCGTTTTCGGTTGAGTACTGACCAGTAAACATACATGCCCGAGATGGCCCGCACAGTGGAACCGTGTGATAATTCGGAAACCGCACGCCACTACGTGCCAGAGCATCCAACGTTGGAAGACGTACTTCAGTGTCGTCCCAGTTGGACGGCAAGTCTCCCCAGCCATGATCATCTGAAACAATGAAGAGAATATTCGGTGTGGCAGCAGAGCACTGCATACCAAAAAGGGTTGTTCCAACCAGAACAAGCACACTCAAAAACGACTTTTGATTTGTTCTTACAACACTCTTCATTCTTCACTCCAATTAAAGGCCGCATATCTGACCTGAAGATTACATGGCAGACAGATACATCTTTTGCTTCTTAGTAGACCATGTCACATCGCCTCAAAATTTTACACCTGCCATCACCACTACCGTTTCGGCGGTTTGTAGGTGGGCCCTGGTGGCTCGTGGTGAACAGGCATCCATTTCCGCATATCCTTTTTGATAGCAGCAAACTGCGGCTTGTCTGCAAGGTTCTTCCATTCCCATGTGTCGTTGGTGTGATCGTACAACTCTTCAGAACCGTCTTCGTAGACGATGTACCGATACCGACCTGATCGAACGCCGTAGTTCTTATAGCCAAACGTGGTGACTGTCGCCTCGTCCCACGAAACCTCAGGATTTTTCATCAATACTGAAAGGTCATTTCCTTCGAGTTGCTTCGCAGGTGGCTCGCAGCCAGTCAGGGAAGCCAGTGTCGGATAGATATCGAGTAGGTTGACCGGCTTACTACAAACCGAACCCGCCTTGGTCACGCCGGGAACAACCCAAATGCAATTAACCCGGGTCGCTCTTTCCCACAGAGAATATTTTCCCCAGCGGCCTTTTTCACCATGATGAAACCCATGGTCGCTCCATAAGACAATAATGGTGTTGTCGGCATACTTGGACTTTTCGAGTGCCTCAACAATCTCACCAACGAGGTCATCAACCATCGCTGTGCATGCTAGGTACGCCTGTATGGCAGGCTTCCATTGGCCCATTTCTCGAATTCTTTTGAGCCACGGATTGTGGGCCATCTTGGCATGGGCAGCTGGCACATCATCGAGATCATTCTCAAGGAAACCATCTGGAAGTTTTATGTCCTCCAGGGGAAATTGATCAAAGTATTTCTGCGGTGCGTAATTC
>JABHNP010000254.1 GCA_018694455.1 Planctomycetaceae bacterium
GTGCCCTGCGGAATCATGGATCAGTTTTCCAGTGTCTTTGGCATGCCGGGCGAGCTGATGTTACTGGATTGTATGAGTCAGGATATACAAACGGTTCCATTTCGTGAGGAGGATGTGTCGGTTCTGATCACGAACAGCAACATCAAGCATGAGTTGACTGGTGGCGAGTATGCGGAACGAAGACGTCAGTGTGAGTCAGCACTCAAGAAATTGGGTCTGCCGTCCTGGCGGGATGTCAGTTTAGTGGAACTCGTTTCAGCACGTGGTCGACTGACTGACGAGGAGTTTGCATGCGGACGCCATGTCGTGACCGAAATTGCCAGGACTCTGGACGCAGCAGAGGCCTTTGCAAAGAGTCAGTGGGCATCCGTCGGTGAGCTGATGTATTCCAGCCACGAATCGTTGCAAAAAGATTTTCAAGTCAGCTGTGCTGAGCTCGATGCATTGGTTCGAATTAATCGTGAGATAGGTACCGAGGGTGGTGTCTATGGATCACGGATGACGGGCGGTGGTTTTGGTGGCTGTATCGTCACATTAGTTCATTCGGACTGTGCTAGCGAAGTACGTGAAAAGATTCTGACTCAGTATGAAAGCGAAATCGGAGTCCAAGGGAGTTCTTTTGTCAGTCGCCCGGCACTCGGTGCGCACCTGATCAAAAGAAGCAGCAATGACAGCTGAACCTCCGCATCGGCGATTGAACTCACTCACCGGGAACTGGGTGTTGGTCTCTCCGCATCGCACTCAGCGGCCATGGCAGGGAAAGCAGGAGTTGACTGCTCCTCCGCGTCCACAGCACGATTCTGATTGCTACCTTTGCCCAGGCAACACTCGAGCAGGCGGTCAGATAAATCCAGCCTATACAGACACATTCGTCTTTGATAACGACTATTCGGCGATCTTAGAAGAGACCGACGGTCCATCAGATGCTGAAGCGAAATCGTCACCGGACGCGGGACTATCGAGTCTGTTTCGTAGAGAGCCAGTTCAAGGAACCTGTCGCGTTATTTGTTTTTCGCCACGCCACGATCTCACGTTGCCGCAGATGTCAACGAATGCAATTCGCTGCGTTATTGATCTTTGGGTTGAACAAACGGAACAACTTGGTCAGAAATATAAGTGGGTCCAGATCTTTGAGAACAAGGGAGCGGTGATGGGTTGCTCGAACCCTCATCCACATGGGCAGATCTGGGCAAGCAATCAGATGCCCGACATACCCACTTCTGAAGACGAACAGCAGTTGGAATACATGCGAAACACAAACAACGTCATGTTGGTTGACTATATCAGCCAAGAAATTGGCTGCGAGGAACGAGTCGTGGTGGAATCTGAACATTGGGTTGTGGTTGTGCCGTACTGGGCGACGTGGCCATTTGAAACACTGCTTGTGCCGAGGCGGCATGTTCAGCGACTGCCTGACGTTACCGATGCAGAGCGAAATGACTTGGCGTCAATAGTGAAGCGTTTGCTAACTCGGTATGACAATTTGTTTGAGACATCGTTTCCGTATTCTATGGGATGGCACGGTGCTCCATTTGTTGATGGTGATACATCACATTGGCAGTTGCATGCTCACTTTTTTCCACCACTCCTACGGTCGGCGACCATCAAGAAGTTTATGGTCGGCTACGAGATGCTGGGTGAGCCGCAGCGTGACCTGACTCCTGAGCAAGCTGCCCGCCGACTGCGAGACTTGTCAGATATTCACTATCTTGAATTGGAGTGCAATCGATGAAAGTGCTGGTAACAGGTGGGGCGGGTTACATCGGAAGCGTAACCGTCGAACAGCTGGTCAAGGCTGGGCATGAGGTTGCCGTCTTTGACAATCTCTCGCAGGGTCATCGTGCGGCGATTCACGAGGACGCAGATTTTATTGTTGGCGATTTGGCGAGCCGTGATTGCATTGACAACGCAATCACTGGATTTCGTCCTGATGCGGTGATGCACTTTGCAGCGAAGTCATTAGTAGGCGAGTCCATGCAGTCTCCATTTCTTTACTTGGGTGGCAATGTTCGCAATGGACTGAACTTACTTGAGAGTGTTGTGGAGTACGGCATTCAGAAATTCATCCTGTCGTCAACGGCTAATCTGTTTGACGACCCTCAGACAATTCCGATTGACGAAAATGAACGCATCATTCCAGGAAGTCCCTATGGCGAGTCCAAGTACATTCTCGAAAGGATGCTTCACTGGCTTGATCGTACTGGCAAACTGCGCTTCGCTGCACTGCGATATTTTAATGCCGCGGGTGCAACGCAATCGCGAGGTGAAGACCACGACCCGGAAACGCATTTGATTCCACTGGTGCTGCAGGTCGCACTGGGACAGCGAAAGGATATCAAAGTCTTTGGTGACGACTACGAAACTCCCGATGGGACCTGTGTTCGCGACTACATTCACGTGGCGGACCTTGCTCAGGCACATAGGTTGGCCTTACACGCGATTGACCAACAGTCCCAAGTTTATAATCTTGGGAATGGTCTAGGTTTCAGCGTTCAGCAGGTGCTCAATACGGCGAGGGAAATTACGGGGCATTCTATTCCAAGTGACGTTGTCGGACGGCGGCCGGGAGATGTCGCGACGCTTGTCGCAGCGAGTGACAAAGTACGGGCTGATCTCGATTGGAAACCAGAATACCCAGAGATTTCACAAATTATTGAATCTGCATGGAGGTGGCACTCTGATCATCCCCGTGGTTATGAAAAATAGACAGTGAGCCAAGACAAGACGTGTAGCTTGTCAATCAGGTACATTCATTCTCCATCAACTCTGATACATCATTAAAGGTGGTTACCGTGTTCTTAACAATTGCTTCATTTGTGTGCTTCACATCGCTTGTCGCGTTCCTCACATGGCGGATCACTCGCAACAGCGATGTTGAAAGCGACGAAGGCTACTTCTTGGCAGGCCGCAGTTTGACGGGCGTGTTCATTGCTGGTTCGCTACTGCTAACGAATCTTTCTACAGAGCAGCTTGTGGGCTTGAATGGCGACTCGTTCAAAGACGGGTTATCAGTCATGTGTTGGGAAGTCGTCGCAGGAATATCACTCGTTATCTTGGCGTTGGTGTTTCTGCCGCGTTATCTAAAGTCGGGTATCGCGACGATTCCGCAATTTCTGGAAACCCGATACGGTCGTTCTGTTCGTTCAGTCACCGCCGCAATTTTTATTGTGGCTTACATGATGATATTGCTGCCGTTTGTATTGTTTCTGGGAGCCAACGGACTTAACGGCATGTTGGGCCTGCATGTGAAGTTCGGTGTAAGCGAACTGACAATGATCTGGATGCTGTTGGTCTTCATCGCGACGCTTGGCGGTGCCTATGCAATTTTTGGAGGGCTGAAGGCGATTGCGGTCAGTGACACATTCAATGGTGCCGGGCTCCTAGTCGGTGGCCTGATGATTACGTTCTTTTCGTTGCAGTTGATTGCTGGCAGTGAAGGTGGTTTCATGGGTGCGCTTGCGAAGATTGAAGCAGCTGATCCTGATGCGTTTCAGTCACTAGGAACGTCAGATGAGTCAACTCATTGGCCAACGCTGTTCACTGGCGTGCTGTTGCTGAACTTCTTCTACTGGACGACGAACCAGCAGATCATCCAGCGAACGTTCGGTGCCAAGAATTTGGCTGAAGGTCAAAAAGGTGTGTTGCTAGCCGCGTTCTTTAAGATTCTTGCACCGCTGATTCTGGTGCTTCCTGGCATCGCGGCGGCTTATCTGGTCATCACCGTGGAAGACACTCAGATGATCGAATCGGTTGGGATGACCGAGGATGGGGCATGGAACACCAGTCGTGCCTACGGGGCGTTGGTCGCTCGAGTATTACCAAATTGGCTGCTTGGTTTTTTCGCCGCTGTGGTGACCGGTTCAATTCTTTCGACGTTCAACTCGGTTCTGAATTCGGCAGCAACCTTATTTTCATTGGACGTTTACAAGCAATATATCAATCCGTCAGCGACAGGTAGCCAGGTGCGGCGCTCGGGACAAATTTGCAGCTTTGTTGTTGCTGTGCTGGCTGTGATCGCTGCCCCGTTCGCATTCTATGGTCGCGATGGAGTATTCAGTTTTTTTCAGGGTTTGAACGGGGTCTATTTCATACCGCTGGCGGCTGTCATTCTCGTTGGCATGTTCAATCGCTGGGCGGACGGGCGTTCCGCATTGATGACGTTAATCGTTGGATTGTTTCTGATGATATTGGGCACGTTCTTTGCCGGTGGCGATGAGGGTTGGATGAACAGCACGTTTGGCAGTCCCTTTCATTACATGGGTGCTGTGTTCGTTCTGCTGCTTACGTTGCAACTGGTCTTGTCACAGCTTGGCTTTCGTCGTGAGACCGCTTACGAACAGATTGACGTCGAGGCCGTTGATTTGACTCCGTGGAGACCAGCGCCCATCGTAGGTGCGATGCTTTGTTTATGTGCCATTTCCATTTACGTCTACTTCGCGATGTAGTGCAGGCTGCCAGCCTGCGATGTACCTTTCACGATCAATACCTAAAAATACCTACCTATTCCAAAGGAAGCAGTGAGATGCAATCCATTCGTCGTACCAGAAGTTTATTTACTCTTTGCTGCAGGCTTGTAGCTTGCATTACACTTTTCGCCTCAACTGCGTTAGCTCAGGTAAAGGATTTTGACTCGATCAAACTCTACACCCTGAAAAATGATTCTGGCATGACGGTTCGCGTCACTAACTACGGCGCGATCATTACATCGATCATTGTTCCAGATCGCAATGGAAAACAAGCTGACATTGCACTTGGCTACGACCAAGTTGAAGACTACATGAACGCGGTTGATAAACCGTACTTTGGAGCTGTCGTTGGACGCTATGGAAACCGCATTGCGAAGGGTGAATTTACGTTGGGCGGCGAAACCTACTCGCTGCTTCAGAACAATGGTGATAATCATCTCCATGGAGGAGCCATCGGGTTCGACAAGGTGGTCTGGACCGTCGATGGTTATGACGAGGGCAAATCACTCATCCTCTCGTATCTCGCCAAGGACAAGGAAGAAGGCTATCCCGGCAACCTGCAATTGAAGGTTGCCTACACGCTGACTGACGATAACTCGCTTGTCGTTGACTATCACGCCACCACGGACAAGGCGACGCCGGTGAACGTGACTCAACACACGTACTTCAACCTCAAGGGCGAAGGGCAAGGCACAATTCTCGATCACGAATTGATGCTGAACGCAAAGAAGTACACGCCAGTTGATGAAGGCTTGATCCCAACTGGTGAAATGCCGGCAGTTGCTGGAACACCATTTGATTTCACGACCGCGAAATCGATCAGCCGTGATATTGGAAAGGAAAGCGAGCAACTCACATTCGGGCTCGGCTACGACCATAACTGGGCCTTGGACAAAAGCGGCAAGGATGGCGAACTTACGCTTGCCGCGCGAGTTTATGAACCATCATCTGGTCGCGTGATGGAGATCCATACGACCGAACCCGGTATTCAGTTTTACTGCGGCAACTTTCTCGACGGCCGACTGAAGGGTAAGTCTGGCAAGCCGTATGTACATCGTGGTGGATTCTGTCTCGAGACGCAGCATTTTCCAGACAGCCCAAATCAAACCAACTTTCCATCAACAATTCTGAAGCCGGGTGAAACGTATGAGTCGAAGACCGTATTCAAGTTTTCATCGAAGTAACCATCATCAAAATGAAGTTATAAAAACAGTTCATACGCAATCATTGCGGTTTTGCCTTGCATCAGCTGTATTTGTCTCAATCCTGTTACCGGATTGCAGTTTTGTTGTGGATGCGGACGGCACCACTACGTTGTTGGCCACGTGTGCCTACGCACAAGGCACTGACGTCGAAGGTGAAGTCCACAGCGTGATGCCGTCTGACCGTAAGGCGATAAAGAGTCCTACGAAGAAACGAGCCGAATTACACAAGGTGCTGTTGGCTCATGCACCGCAGCAAGAGGTCAGAGCCGATCAATCAAAGAAAAACGTTCTCACTGAAGTTTTCACAAATCGAAACCCTGCCCCAGTGATGGAGGCTGAAACGATCCGCGCAGGGCTCAAATCACACGACAAGGCTCTGTACATCAAATCGGGCTGGATTCGTGATCCGTATATCTCGGTTGGTCCCGAAAAAAAGTATTACTACCTGACGGGGACGCAGCCACGTGAAGGTGACCCTCGGGAAGTAAAAAATCCATACAACATTGGACTTGGCGACAAGAGCATCGTTGGCCATCAAGTTCGATTATGGCGTAGCAGTGATTTAATTCAGTGGGAATCATTGGGCCCGATCTTTTCAGTCGATGATACGATGAAGGCGAAGAGCGGTAAAAAAATTGCGAAGCGTCTGATCTGGGCGCCGGAAGTTCATTGGCTGGCAGACAAAGGCTGCTGGGCGATGGTGCATTGTCCCAAGAGGCACTCCAGTCTGGCACTGACCACCGGTGCCGAGTTGCGAGGCCCTTGGACGCATCCGATGGCTGGCAACATGGGACAACGGCACGACCCTTCGATTTTCACGGATGATGATGGCAAACGATACCTGCTGTGGGACAACACGTTCATTGCTCCACTCAACGATAGCCTTACCAGCTATACCGCCGAGCCGGTGCGAATTGATCCGGCTGGTTCTCGTCCGGGGCCAGACGGCAAACCCATCAGTCATATTGGTCACGAAGGAGCGACCATGATCAAGGTCGGTGGCAAGTACGTTCACTTGGGCACCGCATGGTCAACTGATCAAGGGCGAAAGGGATCTTACAACCTTTATTACTGTGTCGCCGACACGATCACTGGCCCCTATGGACCTCGCAAATTTGCTGGTCGCTTTCTTGGTCACGGGACACCGTTTATAGACATGAACGGAGAGTGGTGGTGCACCGCCTTCTTCAACGGCAACGTGCCACCTGAATCACGTGACGGTATCGTGTCACGCAATATCGGTGACAACGCCAGGACAATTAACGAACAAGGCGTGACCATCGTGCCGCTCGATGTTCGGGTGCTCGACGATGGGGAGGTTTATATCCGTGCAAAGGATCCCGCGTATGCCAACCCTGGGCCGGATGAAGTCCAGCAGTTTGGGCAGAAGAAAAGATAACGCCGTCAAAAGCAGCGAAAAGTAATCTCTTACCACGAGAGGCTGTGACCTCCCTAGCTGAAGCTGCTGGCCAGAGTGAAGCCTGGTCGTGTTCATCCGTGATGTGTCGCTCATCACGGCTTTGACGCATGGGGATCATCTGCCAAGTGTTCCTCTGCAAGTAGCAGGCTGGGTCCGACTGGTAGACGATATTGTGAGTAGGAATCGGTCAGATCTTCAAACGCTGGTACATCGATATAGCCGGATAGGGAATCTTTACGAAGCAACAGGCTCCGCTGAACAACAAGATCAGGATTGAGTTGTGGTGAAAGACCATCGAAGCTGACTGGATCACGAAAATGATCACCGTCGGCAACCTGCGTAGACATCAAAAGCACGTAGGTCAGTCCTTGTTCAAGCTCAACAGGTTCCGGTAAACGTATATATCGGAAAGAGTGTATGAATTCGTCGGAGGTGCCGGGTTTTATTTGACATCGGGCAAGCTCAACCTGCTCGCCTTTAGAACACACCAGAAGTCGGATGACGTGTGAACTCTTTAACAAATGGTTTTTGCTGCTTAGGGGACTCTTCGACGGTTGGTCGCGCTCATGATCCATTGGGATGGATCGAGCTGCACGAGCTGGTTTATCGCCGTTGTGATCAGCAAACATTCCTAGGTGGGTTACCATTTTGTTACCTCCTCCGGGACGCAAGTGAAAGGTAAACCCAACGTCTCCGGTGACGTCATTTCTCAGATTATGCCACCCGGGGTTCTGAATCATCGGGCCACCACCCCCAACACCCACTTGTCTCGCATGTCCGCGATTGTGAATTCTTAAGAGCGTGGCTGCGAGTTCATTGATAATTTCATTGGATGAAGCATCTGCATACGGTTTCGTCTCGTAAAGATCCTGTTGAAGGTTGTACAGAGCGACGGGCGTTGCAGCACCGCGTGAGCCTCCCCTCGCCCAAGGCATTGTCAAACCACCTTCGACGATCAGTTTGTTGTGCCCTTGCCGAATAGCCAAGGCATCGTTGAGAAACGGCGGTCCCAAGTGGCAGAAGAAAATGCGTGGCCGTGTATCTTGTTTTTCAGGCTGTCCAACCCAATACACAAATACATTATGACTGTCCTGGGCTTCTTCAGGCTTTAATGAGTGACCAATGATGTGGGCAAGTGTCGCATAGAGATCGGTCAGGGTCACAATCGAGCGATTAAGCTTGCCACCTTCAAGAACAGCTGGCCAGGAAACCATGAACGGTACTCGGATGCCACCTTCCCAGATCTTGGCTTTCTTCCCTCGCAATTCACCGCTTTCCTGGTTGGGGCCCAGGTTGTCTCCGACATTGGGACCATTATCGCTTGTGAAGATGACGAGTGTGTTCTCAATGAACTTATGCCCGGGCCACCTCGGGTCATTCGTGTTTTTCAGTTTTTCTAGCAGCTTGCCAAAGACAACGTCATTTTCCAGCACCATATCTTCGCGATCATCTGCGACTGAGCCATCCGAGTAACGACTTTCACCCTTGATTGTCGTTCCTGCTATCTCGTCCGGAACCGCATACTCGCCGTGAGGGTTTCGTTGGAAATGATTGGCGTTGGGAACGTAGTAAAGAAAGAA
>JABHNP010000213.1 GCA_018694455.1 Planctomycetaceae bacterium
ACGGATTCCAGTGGTGTTTATCCATGGGCTAGCCAGTGATGAAGGCACGTGGTTCGACATGATTAATGATTTGCGGGCATGCCCATTTTTTCAGCGATACTATGAACCCTGGGTGTACCACTATCCAACGGGCGCCTCGTTCCTTCCCGCCTCTGCAGTTTTGCGACAGAGTCTACGTCGAATTGTGCGGGAGCTTGATCCGGAAGGTGAGGAAAAGCAACTTCAGAACCTGGTGCTGGTTGGTCATAGTATGGGCGGGCTACATGCAAAACTTCAGGTGGTGGCATCGGGAGACCATCTCTGGAATGCAATGGCGAGAGTGCCGTTTGATACAGTTCGTATGTCTCCAAGCATACGAGCCAAGATAGAGCCATCACTCTTTTTCAAACCGGTTACAAATGTCACACGAGTGGTATTCATTGCGACACCGCATCAGGGCTCATCACTCGCCTCATTAGCTCTTGGGAAAATAGCATCGCTTACCGTTGAGCGGCCACCAGAACTCACTGCTATTCACGATCAGTTGGTTGCAGAGAACCCGGGCGCGTTACGGCCGGAGTTTGAAGAGGCGCTACCGACTACGATCCAATTGCTTGCACCAAACTCACCATTACTCGATGCATTGTACGGCCTTCGACCTCCTTGCTGGGTCACAATTCACAATGTTATTGGCGTGGCTCATCATACGCTGCGCGGTGAGCGGACTGATTGTATTGTCTCGGAAACGAGTGCTCGGCATCCAGGGGCAATAAGTGAACTCGACGTCAGAGCAACGCACACAGGTGTTCACCATTCATTGACGACTATCGCTGAGATTGAGCGAATCTTACAACTCCACCTGATCGAAACAGGGCTGCGTACAATTGGCAAATAATGGCACGACGTGCGGAGTCTTGGTCTGGTGGGCTGTCTAAAAGGCTTTTCTTCTTGTGCCTTTACGACATTTTTTGGTACGGATAATGTGCTGAGTTAACCATTGTTCACACATTCGTTCATAAACGGTAATGTTGGAGTTTGGTATTGAATTTGTTTGGGTTATGATCAGGTGGGGTGGAAAACATACATCATTTACTACGGGAGTTTTCTTCTATGAGTTATGTAAAAAAACGGGTGGTAAGCCGGAAAGCATTTACGCTTATCGAACTGCTTGTAGTTATTGCGATTATCGGTGTTCTTGTTGGCCTACTCCTGCCAGCAGTCCAGCAGGCGCGAGAAGCAGCGAGAAGAAGTCTTTGTACTAGTAATCTCAAGCAGTTGGGCCTTGGGCTTCATAATTTTGCCGATTCAAACAAGGAACGGTTTCCGGCTCAAAACGGTGGTACATGTTGCTGGACAAGTGGGCTTAACTGCAATAATTCAAACAATGCGAATCGGAGAAGTGTTTTTCTCGAATTGTTACCGTTCCTTGAAGAGGCCTCTGTGTATGAAAAAATGATGGCCGGCTATGGTGGTCGCACCGTAGGCGGTGTGTATCCGTGGTGTCGTTGGGATGATGTATGGAATGTGTCTCCTGCGGCATATCGTTGTCCGAGTGATCCCGCAGATGGATGGGAAGAAGGTTCCACAAATCCACGTCAATCCGGAAATTATGTTGCATGCACAGGTGACAATGTGCATCAGCACAATGGTCGAGGAACGGTTGGCAACTGGAATGCTGATACGGGCAGGGGAGTGTTTTATCCTGCTACGTACGATTCGAGTAATAAGATTTCCTCAACTGGCTGCAGGTTTGCAAAAATCACGGATGGTCTCTCGAATACAATCGCCTTGAGTGAGGTAAGGCATCATCTTGAAACCAGTGGCGCTCCCACGGCGGCTGGGGAAAAAGACAGTATTTTTCAGTACGAGGCAGTTGGTATCACCGGAATTCGGAATAATCCGAGTCTCTGTCTTAGTTATAACTCTGGAGGGTCCTTACCGGCCGGGACGTCGAGAAAAGGGAAACGAGGAAATTGCTGGCGAGATGGCCAGGTTGGTCGATCGGGATTCAACACGGTGTTGCCACCGAACTCGCCATCCTGTTCACAACAGAACAACCAGAATGCCGATGCTACAACTGTTGTCTACCCGCCAACAAGTGGTCATCCCAGCGGTATTGTTGTTGTCATGGCTGATGGGGCGACAACCTTTATCAACGACAATATTGATTACAATGGTGGGTCTTCTCAGGCCCCTCGTAGAGACGCAACCGGTGCAAGCCCGTATGGTGTCTGGGGCGCTATGGGAACCAAGGCCGGTGGGGAATCTGTTTCCCAGCCGTAATTGGCTTAGTTTATTTTTCATCAACAGGATCGATCGTCGATCCTGTCGACCCGTTGGTGCCTCTTAGGTGTGCCAGAAATTTGGGAAGGGAGAAGAATTGTGGAAGTCAAATTTTTCGGACCACGAGGCTTGCTACTACTCACCGCGTGTATTCTCGGTCTGGCCTCAGGCTGTTCTCGAGGGCGGCAGTATCCGCCAACACATTCTGTCAGTGGTGTGGTGACGGTCGATGGCCAGCCAGTCGCGGATGCGATCGTTTCTTTTCTGTCTGACAATGGTCAGTACCCGGCAAATGGTTCTACGGACGCTTCGGGGCGATATGAACTTACTTCGTTTACTCGTGGTGATGGTGCAATGGAGGGTTCATTTCGGGTAACGATCGTCAAATACGAAAAAGAGGGTGGAGACAAGGCTGCAGGCAGTGCAGAGAAGCCAGCAGCCGAAGAAGCTGAGGCGGAGGAAACAGGAAACGAGGGCTACGTGCCGGCAGGTATGGTTGTATCGCAGCACGACACAGGTCCAAAAAACCTTTTACCGAAGCAGTATGCAGATCAGCAGGAAACGCCTTTGACTGCTGCTGTACGTGCAGAAGAGAATTCGATCGACTTCGACCTGTCCAAGTAAGCCGAGTTTTCAAAACTAGGAAAGGCTAGCGTGCTACACCTGCGGAATCAGGCTTTCGTATTCTTCGACAGATGCATTCTCGATGCATGCCTGAATGATCTTGCGTCCAAGTGGTTCGAGTTCATTATGATCGAAGTGATTGAGGTGCTCAAGGAAGAACGTTCGCAGAATATCTGCACCCTTGTCGTACGCATCAGTGCCAACTTCCGGTTGCTTTGAAACGTCAAAGAACAGTGTGCCTATGGTCTGCCCTTCAACCTGCATGGATTCTCGATGATGGCCGAGAAGCGGGCAGCGTGCTGGTTTTAATTCCGTCGGACGAAAGGTCGCTGATCCTCGTCGAGCGAGGTATTCACGAGCCACCCATTGCGGTGCAAAGCCAGTGTTCCAACAGCCAATGTGCTGGTTTGGAATAAGAACAAACAAAGTGCCAGCAGTTTCTCGAATTTGGTTTAAGAGAATGTTCGCTTGATCGACTCGTCTGCCGGTTGCGAATGGCCAGTAGGAGCCAACACCCTCACTCTGCATGCCACCTTCATCAACAATTGATGGATTACCATGACCGCGAGGTGCGACAAGTCTCCAGAGCCATGCGAGTGCTGGTGGCAGAACATGAAATAGTCCGATGATTCCGTATGTTGGATTCTCACGTGTGCACGGTGGGCATCGAACACCGAAGCTTCGGATATCCACAGAAACCGGTTCGTCGATTACATCACTCACGTACTCACGAGGCATGACAACTCGTGGGTTTGGGCAGCGTTTGCCCGGCTCGTCTTCAGTGTGTTCCCAGATGAGTGTTGTGGCGTTGGGCTGGGCCTTCAGGTTCAGAAAAAGAAGTGGGCCGGGTGGTGATATTGTGAGTTTTTCAAGTTGTGGGTCGATGCCGTACTCCTCAATGTGGTTTACGCGAATAAACCAGGCACTTTCTGCATCCATAAGGCTCAGTGAACCGGGTTGAGAATCTTCCCCCTTCAGTGCAGGGTGGCAGAGGGCCATGTCATCAGTGACAGGGTGAAGTTCACAGCCTCGAGGCAAGGCAAGAGACCGCGAGTCATTGGTCACTGTATTGGTCGCCAGTTTGAGTTGCCCGTCAGCTTCGCGGTGCATGTGTTCGAGCATCTCACTTTTGCCGCCGCCACTGGCTCCCTCGTGCATGATCGTCGTGACATTCTCATAAGGAGTCACAACTTGGACGGTCGAACAATGAGCTGTTGTCCATGGTGTTTCTGCCCGTTCTCCCATGGTCAGCAGCATTCCATAGACACCTTTCTTCGCGGAAGGGCCCGGGTAGAGGTTATAGCTGAAGAGTTCATGAAGGCTGGTGCTGTCATCAAAACGTCGATTGTGAACGACCACTTGTTTGCCGTCGAAGTGTGTGTGGCGAAATGGTGGAGCGACGTAGACAACAGCCTCGTGATAGTAGCTGTCAGCCTGGTCTAATACTTGCTGGACAGGAGTAATGCCTTGGAGTAACGCCAATCCGAGAGCAAAGAATCCGGCATTCGCTGGACAGATCGCTACTGCGTCGAGTGGCTTGTCCGGCACGCCGGACTTAAAGAAAAAACAGCCAATTGGTTGTGTCTTCAGCCACTCGATGGTCTCGTTCCGAAGGCCATCAAATTCCTGCCCAAATCGTTTTGAAAAAGTAGGTTTGTCCGTGTTCTGATCGTCAGCGATGACCATGCATTCCGGGTCGCGACGACGCATATATGCATCAAGGTAATTTGCTGCAATTCCATTGGTGGTGTTGCATACTTTCGCTTCGGGTACAAACCCACGGTTCGGAACGTCGTAGCCCACCGTATAGAAACCATCTTCGCTGCACTCATCAGCCGGGGCGGCTGCGGCGACGAGCTGTTCAACAGAGTCGAAAAGCGTGAGTTGGCCGGCCGCGTCGGCTGCTTCGAGAATCGACATGGTTGTCGAGGAAAGCGTAAGTCCGGGAAGTCGTGAAATAGGCATATGTCTGTTGATAGTTTCTGGTCAGTCGAGTGGTGGAAAGCGATGCCGCCTGTCTCATCGCAGAATTTGATTAAGTATAAGCCTTTTTTTCTTGAGTGATGAATATCAGCCTTAGAAGCCCGGAATGAGGGCGTTGTTTGCAAATTTTTGCGAAAATAAAGATAGAAAACGGAATAATGTGCAGTCTGTCGGCCGAGGCTTATATCGGCCGACAAAAGGTTGTTGCTACTTCATTCGTGGTTGCTAGAGGTGATTGTCTGTCATGGTTGAATTTCCGAAATTACTCGTTGTGCAACGTGGCAGGGAAGAAGAGTCGTTTCATCGTGGCAGGGCGGTCGTTGTCACTGAAGCCGGTGAGCGAATCCTGAGCATGGGTGATGTCGAAGCAACAGTGTTTCCAAGGTCGTGTCTCAAACCAATCCAAGCCTTGCCGTTGGTCGCAAGTGGTGCCGCTGAAAAATACAGCCTCTCCGATGCTGAAATAGCACTTGCATGTGGTTCACACGGAGGGTCACCGCTTCATGTGGCAACAGCACAATCAATTCTCAAAAAGATTGGCTTATCTGCTGATGCACTTGAGTGTGGTGTTCACTGGCCGCTTGACTCAGTTGAATCCCGAGTACTCGCTGCGCGTGGAGAAGAGCCAACTGTTCTTCACAACAACTGCTCTGGAAAACACTGTGGGTTTCTTGCAGTTGGTGCAGTTCGTGGTCTTGATGTGGCTGGCTATATAAACGCAAGTCACCCGGTCATGCGTGAAGTGACCAGTGCGATCTCTCTACTGACAGGTGTCGAACTCCATGAATCACAGGCGTGTATCGATGGGTGTGCGATTCCGGCGTTCTCAATGCCCCTTGTTTCAATTGCCACAGGTTTTGCTCGCCTTGGTACAGGGAAAGGCTTGTCTCCCTCGCTTGCAAGTTCAGTTTCTCGTATTCGGTCGGCAATCGTACAGAACCCAGCCATGCTGTCTGGAAAAGGGAGAGCAGACACCCGCATTTCAGAAGTGTGTCAGGGCGAAGTCTTCGTAAAGTCGGGCGCAGAGGGTGTCATGGCTGCGTCTATCCCCGCACTTGGCTATGGACTGGCGGTCAAGATCGATGATGGTGCCCAGCGTGCCGCAACGGCAGTCATGGCGAATCTTCTTTTACAGGTGCTTCAAAAGCACGAACTCGCTACCGCCAAAGCCATGGAAGTGCTTCAATCGTATGCACGTTTTCCACTCAAAAACTGGAACGGTACAACGGTCGGCTCTGTTGAACCGGTGTCATGTGCTGGCCGGTGAATTGTCTACGGCTATTCTGCCAGCTACTCTGATGTCAGTGAGATCGCAAGCGGTTCCTGCTGCTTTGTGATAGTCACAGTGATATCTGTTGTGTCGAGTTCGGCATATTTTTCGGGCAAGTCGTTTCTGTACGCATTCTCGCCAAATTCAATATCAACTTCTTCCGGTTCTTCGCCCGGCTCAGCTTCTGCTGCCGCCCGTTTCACTTGTCGATCGTATCGTTCCTGAAATTTATCTTTCAAAATAAGTTTTGTTGCGGTCACTCGATAGTTTCCAGCTGGGAGGCCATCATTCCCACCAAAGCTTGAA
>JABHNP010000215.1 GCA_018694455.1 Planctomycetaceae bacterium
AGCAAGAATGGCTTCGAGTTCTCCTGACTGCCCATCATCGATTAACGACGCTGACCAACCAGACAACGCTTCGCAGACAATTTGAGCTGCTGCCATTCTTCCGAGGCGTCCGAGCACCAGTTCTCGCGTTCGAATTGGCTGCCCCCAGGTACATCGTTTTCCAGAATACAAAACTGCTTGCTCCAACAACAGTCTGATAGTTCCAGATGCCTGTGCAGCCAATGTGATACGTCCACGATTGAGCCCATGCCAAACAATTGACATCCCGTCTCTTTCTTGACCATCTCGACTTCTGCCAGGACTTAGCACACAGGAAGGATCAATTGGAAATTGTTGAAATTTCAAAGCATTATTGTGGGCGTGCTTCAGTGGATGAAGCCCATAGCTTTGTAATGTAAAGTGAGGTGTATTTGATTGAGGTAGCTTGATTAATACAATAACGGGCTTGCCTTCAAAAAGGGCGAGCATTTTTACCAAACGCCCGTACGTTGCACCAGTTATGAACATTTTTGTTCCAGTGAGCAATAACTGTTGACCGTTGTGCTCAAGTCGTGATGAAATTCGATGAAGATCACATCCCGCATCGGGCTCCGTTGCAGCAAAGACGGATAAAGGTTTACCTTCGGCTAATTGCGGCGACCAATACTGCTGCTGGTCCTCCGAGCCAAATGTGGTTACTGCCGAAACAGCACCAATTGTTGAGTGGACGGATAACAAACCGGCAACAGTTGGATTGACACTGGCTAAACGTGTAATCGATTGCACAAGCTCAATGAAACTACACCCCGATCCACCGTAGACCTGCGGTACAAACAAACCCCACAAGCCTGTTTTACCCAGCAACTGCTCAGCAACCTTTGAAAGCTTGCCTGTTGGTGGAGATGGCGGTTCAGCTAACGGAGCAGCAGGTATCGGAATACCTTCGATTACATCGTAGAGCTCACCACTATCCCGGAGCTTCTGAATAGCTGCTACTGCATCATCGACAACGCGTGCCGCCTCACCGGACAATCCTGCGACCATACACTCCGCAGCATAGGAAAATCCACTTCCATACCCCACCGCACCACTTCCTTGCCACAGTGCAGAGTTGAGTTGGCTATCAGCAAGTCCACCCTGATGTGCAGAGGTTGAGTCATTTTTTTTCATGTCTTCAATAATGCCAACTCTGGGCGGAAGCCTTTCCTCAGCACAACCTGTTTGTACTTCGAAAAAGTCCATATAGTGTGAGAAATTATTAGCAATAACACGGCGCTTGATCTTAAAGGATTCTGTTGCTTCTCCATGCGCGACATCAAATGCATGATCAACGAGTACAAAACGTTTCACCCGTAATCGTCTAGGTAACACTCTCTGCTGTATGCCTATCCTTCGAGAAAACCAACGAAGTACCTTGGGGTGCGATATCGCCTGATTGCGACTCCAAACCTGGCAACGAAATCGCTGTAAAAGTTTTTTTACTGCGAGTGGCTCGGGTACTATGAAAGCCACGGGCCAGGGAAGGCCTTCACCTGCCACGCAGACCTGAGCTATGGCTGGTTCCTCAAGCAGGGCTAACTCTACATCAGCTGGCGAGAACTTTGTACCGTTGGAAAGATTCAGAGTATCATTTATTCGTCCAGTAATTCTCAGCTGGCCGTCACCATCTATTACTCCAGTATCACCGGTTTCTAGCCATGCCGTGCTATCGATTGGAAACTCATCCCCACCCCTCTCTGGGTCAATGACAGACAACGCGCGACAGGGTGTCCGAACAACAATCTGTCCCAGCTCAAACTCTTTGTCGGAGATTGCAATCTCTATACCTCGTAAGGCACGCCCAACAGCACCGAATTGCCTACATCGTGGATTCGATACGGCAACAACAGGGCCAGCCTCAGCCAAGCCGTATCCTTCGACAAGCGATACATCGTGTTGCTGAAAAACTCGAGCGGTCCACTGCCTTAGTGGCGCACCGCCAGAGACGCAAACGCGCACTCGTCCTCCTAACGCCTCACAAAGGTTGTTGATTTTCCCTTGCTGAACAGCTCTTGCCAATCTGTCATAAAAAATTGGGACTCCCAGAATTGCAGCTGGAGGCACTTTCTTACACGCCTCAAGAATCTGGCGGCGATCTCGAACAATGTTTAACGCGCCCCCTCGAACAGCTGTTGTGTAAAGATCTCCAACTCTTGCTAATGCATGACTCTGAGGTAACCACGAAAGCCGAACGTCATCAGGTTCTTCAAGAAACTCTGCTGCGGATGCTACTGCATTCATGACGAGTGAACGCTGGCTGTGTACAAAACCCTTTGGGCGACCAGTTGTGCCTGACGAAATAAGTACTGCTGCCGGTTCGTCAGGGTTACATTTTTGCACTCGTTCAGCAATGCTATTCCGTAACTTGATACGGTCTATTCGGTCTGTTGACCAATTGGCCTGCACTTGAAGCAACGGTAAGCCGTATTGAGTGAAAGACCGGCCACGAATATCACCCGATAAAACTAATCCACTCGGTTTAAATAACTGCAGTTGATGACCTTGCTCTGACTGACTTTCTTCATAATGGAGAGCAACGTGGACAACACCGCTTAACAGGCAGCCAAAATCTACGATCGGCCAAGCGGCAGAATGTGGACCAATGTGTAACACTCGATCACCGGCTGCTATACCAGCGGCTTCAATCCGTTCAGCAACTGCGACTGACTGCTGTAGCAGTCGCCCCCAATCGAGCCTCTTACCGGTCAGAGAATCAATGATTGCCAGATGATCAAAACTTGTATCACACCGTTGTAGCAGAAGCTCAACCAATGAAGATGGCGTCTCTCCGTTCACCCAGCTTTTTAATACACCTTCAACTGAGGAATGCAAAGTTTTTTCCATACACCAATCTCATTGAAATTATCGAAGGGTCCTATGAAATTAAACGCCCTGTCAAAGATTTTAATACGGCCTTTGTTGTACCAACATTATTTACAACCACGTTTGTTTACAAAAGAAAATTTAGGGGCGCAAATGAGCTCCAAGGGCTTCGGCATTGCCAGTTAACGTATTTTTTCTGAAAGGTACTATCCTACTCTACCAACTCAAAGACAAGTGCTATTCCCTGCCCAAATCCAATACACATTGTGGCCAAACCTAAGCGAGCATGACGGTCACGCATTGTGTGTATGAGTGTTGTAGCAATACGAATGCCACTTGCTCCGAGGGGGTGTCCTATCGCCAAGCTTCCGCCATGAATATTCACAATCTCATGGTCAAACTCAAGTTCGTTCATGCAAGCCATTGCTTGAACAGCGAAAGCTTCGTTGAGTTCAACGATTTCGATTTCTTGCAAACGCAGCCCTGAACGGTGAAGAACTTTACGGGTTGCATAAACTGGCCCCAGGCCCATCAAAGCGGGTGATACTCCGACAACAGCGGTACTGACTACACGAACTAACGGCGTTAGCCCATAACGCCTTGCTGCTGCCTCAGACATTACAACCATTGCTGCTGCACCGTCGCTGAGCGGGGCGCTTGTAGCAGCAGTAACACTTCCGATTTTTGGCAGGAATGCCGGACTGAGCCGACTCATTGAATCAAGACTCGTATCTGAGCGGATCGATTGATCTCGATCGACCAAAGTAAAAACCCCATCCGTATTTAATCCCGGACACGCAACAATCTCCTTCTTAAAAAAACCTGTCTCCGTCGCATGTGCCGCCCGTCGATGGCTTTCCAATGCATATTCTTCTTGTGACCGCCGAGCAATACCATAACTTGCTGCGAGATACTCGGCTGTCAAACCCATTGAAAGAACCGCCCGACTAGAGCTAGCAAAAGCCCGTGGATGAAAGTCAATTTCAGAATCCATCGGAAGATGCTGCATATGCTCAACCCCTGCAACAACATGAACGTCTTCGGCTCCTGCCATTATTGAGTGACATGCCTGCGCTACACCTTGCAGTGATGAGCCACAAAGCCGGTTGGTGGTTGATGCCGCTGCAGTAGAAGGCAAACCGGCTAGCAGGCTGATCGAACGAGCTACATTGCCACCCAGTTCACCTCGTTGCTGGGTCACACCGACAACTACCTCCTCAATATGCTCTGGGGAAACACAGCCTCTGGAAACCGCTTCCTTGACCACAAACGCACACAGTTCATCGCCACGAACTTTTCTAAAAACACCTTCAGACGAATCAGAACGACCTATTGCAGTTCGACAACAAGACACAACAACCGGCGTGTTTTCTGGGGAGTGCTTTGTGCTATTCATTCTTCCCTCTCAAACATTTTTTTGTTGAACAGGCACCCGTTCTCCCGGCGAGGCAAAAGGAAGACCTGACTCAGCATGCGCCAGAAGCCTCGCCGGTGCAATCATACGAGCCCCTAAATATTTAAATTGATCAAGCCGACGAACGACCTCAGTTGCACCGAGGGAATCCCCCCATGCAAGCACTCCGCCACGAAATGCTGGAAATCCAAGCGCATGGATAACCGCCAGATCAATGTCACAGCCATCTCGAACAATACCTTCGTCAAGCACCAAAAGTGATTCGAGCAGCATTGGTAAAAATAGTCGATCACAAATTTCGTCATCAGTTATCTGTCGCTCAGGCAGACGATATGGCTCGATGACTGTCCCTAATTTTTCATTCACGGTAGCAATTTTTGCATCATGCCCCGTGCTCTTATAGCTGTAAAATCCACACCCTGTTTTGCGACCTAACCAACCAGCTTTGACAAGTGCTGGAATAACGGGTGAGGAATCAATACGATCACCAATGGCATTGGCCATAACGAGCCCGGCATAAAATGCTGTGTCGAGACCAACCATGTCGTAAAGTTCTAGGGGGCCGAGAGGCATGCCAAATCGTCGCGAGACTCTGTCGATACTCTCCAAATCGACTCCTTCACGTAATAGTTCTACTGATTCGTGCAAATACGGTGTAAGCACACGATTCACAAGAAATCCTGGGCTATCCCGAACAACAACGGGAACTTTCTTCAATCGTTTCGCATGAAGAACAACAGCCGCAACTGTTGAGTCACTCGTATCCGGGCCGCGAATGACCTCGACCAAAGACATCC
>JABHNP010000173.1 GCA_018694455.1 Planctomycetaceae bacterium
AAATCTCCTTCTAATCCAAGTCGGTGGCAGGGGGATGATCATCGCACGAATTCTGAGGTACGTATTCTTCGTTCTCTTTCATCGCATACCGACATCAAGTAATTTCACGACCATCTCAATGCAAGACCTGTTATCGACTCCGCAACGGCAATCTTGCCATCGACCTGTTGCGTATGCCCATTGAGTATCACAATTGTCACTACTTAATTTGATCGAGCAGAACTGGTGATCGCTGTTTGTTAGCTTCGACCACAGCCGAGAGCACTCTCTGAATCTCATACGCATCGGCAAAGTCGGCAAGGGGCACCACCGGATCACCGCCGCCGATCACGGTCAACATGTCGGCGGCCTGATTAATAAAACTGTGTTCGTATCCAGGAATATGTCCGGTCGGCCACCACGATGCTGCGTAGGGATGATTGGCGTTGCCATTCGTGACATTAATTGTGCTCCAACCCTGCAGCTCTGGGGGAAGTGTTGCGTCGTACCAATCAAGTTCATTCATACGCTCAAAATTGAATCGAATCGCTCCGTTTTCACCGTGTATCTCTAGACGATTTGTATTCTTATACCCAGTGGAAAGACGAGATGCCTCGAAAGTGGCCGAAGCACCACTGGCCATTTTGGCGATAAACAGCACGATATCATCGACTGTGCTAGCACCCTTTTTCTGACTTGTTGCCGCGCCCTTTCCCGAAATTTCACCACCACCACTCTCGAGAATCACTCGCTCTTTGATCACCGTTTCCATCGTGGATCCGATCACCTCACTGATTTCATCACCCGTGATGAATCTTACGGTGTCGATGGTATGGGCACAAAGGTCACCCAACGCTCCGGATCCGGCCACATCACCATCGAATCGCCACATCAGCGGTGTATCTGGTCCCGCCCAATCCTGGAGATAACAGCCTCGGATCTGATAAATTCGACCGAGTTTTCCCGCCGCACACAATTGATGAGCGAAGGCTATTGCGGGGCACCTCCGATAGTTGTACCAGACAAATGTTTTTCCAGTTGCCTTCTCTGCAGCTTCTACCATCTGACGAGCATCACTCAGCGTCCCTGCCAGCGGTTTTTCACAGGCGACATGTTTTCCGGCCTCGAGTGCCGCAATCGCGTGCTCGGCATGCACGTTGTTTGGGGTTACTACATCAACCAGATCTATCGCTTCGGAGTTGACGGCCGTATTCCAATCCGTTGCGCAGTGCTGCCAACCCCAACGCTCGGCAAACAGTTTTAACTCTTCCTGATTACGGCCTGCGACCGTATGCATCACAGGCTTGCAGGGCAGATCAAAAAACTTATTCACCTTTAGATACGCATTCGAATGGGCTCGGCCCATAAACTTTGTTCCAATCAGGGCGATATTACAGCGGTTAATACTCGCAGTCTCAGTAGACATATTTAAACTCCTGTATTGGAAACCTATTTGAATCGTCCAACAGTACGAAGATCAATATTGCACGTCTGTCCACTTTTGCTCTCGATTGCTCTGAATAATCGCATCGCAGATTGCCATCTCCTTATGGCCATCTACGAACGTGCTCCAGTCGGGATTGTCTGGCATTTGACCCTTCTCTATCGCGCGATACACATTGCGAAATAAATTCTTGGGGCCATCCGGGTAGGCTTCGGGATGACCACCCGGGTAATGGGCATACTCTTTGGCCCCTTCGTGTAATAAAGCAGGATCTTTGACCAAGATCTCATTCGCTTTTTCCCGATAACCAATCCACATATCGTTTGGTTTCTCTTGATCCCACGCCAATGCACAGCGGGATCCATCGAGTTCGAATGAAAGCCGATTCTTCCGACCGGCTGAAACCTGGCTGACGCTGAAAACACCACGAGCCCCGCCCGAGAGTTCAATCAAAACAGAGGCATAATCCTCGGTGTTGATATCTTGCGGTTCGTAGTCACTGGGTGAGAGCTCCTTACCGGCGTATGTCTCAATTTGTTTCTTTGGTTTCATCCGCGTCTTGTGCACGGTGCGCATGTCGGCCATGACGCGAACGATGCTCTCACCGGTGATGAACTGCAAGAGATCACACCAATGACTACCAACGTCCGCAACCGCTCGACTGTCTCCTGACATTTCCGGTTGTAATCGCCAATTCCAGTCTGTCTGGAGGTACAGCCAGTCTTGCAAATAGGAGCCACGAAGAGTGAATACATCGCCCAACTCTCCTTGTTGGACCATTTGTTTAGCGTGCTGGATAAGCGGATAGTAGCGATAGTTGAAATCAACGGCATGAATCAGGCCGGACTCCGACGCGAGTTGCACCAGTTCCCGACTCTCTGCACTGTTCATCGCAAGAGGTTTTTCACTGATCACATGCTTGCCGGCTGCGAGAATATCTTTGTTTACCTGATAATGCAGGTGATTTGGTGTGCAATTGTGAACGACACGGATTTGAGGATCGGCCAGAAGATCACGGTAATCACCGTATGATTTCTCGATGCACAAAAGGTCGGCCTTGCTGCGAGCCAACTCGGCGTTCGCTTCGGCGAGAGCAACAAATTCGATGTTTCCCAATCGCCTTCCAGCCTCGACATGTACTGGACCGATAAATCCAGTGCCGATAACTCCGGCTGCGATTTTCTCTGCCATTGACGACTCTCCTTAAACTCTAGAAATAAATTCACAGCTTCGCTTCGCTGGACCTAAGGAGTGTGATCTTATCGGTTATCCATCGGTTCTAGCAACCGGCCAAGCATCGATTTCGCATCGGGCACCTTGATCCGTGCGGTTTCCTATTGAGCCCACCGTTCGTTGCTAAAAATTCCCCTCGTCTCAAAAATTTTTGCAACCACAAATTTGATACAGCAGCATGAAAACCGCCTCTGAGAGAGCGCAGCACAAGCGGAACAGCGGCTTCATTCCCTTACCCTTCTAAAACCCGGTGGGACGCACGGTGCTTCCCTGATAAGCTAGAAGTAAGAAATACTCTGACTTCTAATAAGGGAACCCAATGGGCTTTTCTGACCGCGGCTATTATCGCTCTGACAACTCGTACCGGCGACAATCTGACTGGACCGCGGTGATAACCCTCATTATTGCTAATGTAGCAGTCTGGGTACTCAATCTCTTAAGTGACGGGCTCTTTGGTGGCCGAAATTTTATTAATTACGTTCTTGCGCTGCGTGGAGACCTTCCTGAGCATCTGTTGGAATGCTGGAAACTGATTTCCTACGGATTCACCCATGACGCATCATCACCATGGCATCTTGCTTTTAATATGCTCGCAATCTTCTTTTTCGGCAGGGCTGTCGAACAGGTATTGGGAAAAGCTGAGTTCTACCGTTTTTACTTTGTCGCAATTGTGGCGTCAGGGCTCGCATGGTTGATTAGCGTCAATGTATTTTCTGGCGGCTTTCCGCCGTACCAAACATCCCTGATCGGCGCAAGTGGCGGGGTCATGGCAGTGTTGGCAGTCTTTGTGTGGTACTTCCCGCGTGAAGAAGTACTGATTTGGGGTATTCTTCCTGTGCCCGCATGGGCTCTTGGCATCCTCTACTTCGTTACAGATATTCAAGGAGCAGCCCAGGGTGGCGGGAACGTTGCGCACGTTGCACATATTGGTGGTGCTGTTTTTGGCCTGCTCTATGCTTGGCGAGGCTGGAGGCTGAGTGGTTTGTCTGATCTTGGAGGACGGCTCAAGCAAATGCGCCGCCGTTTCAAAATTGTTCGACCAGACGATGATGTTGGTAGCTCACACAGCACCAAAGAGGATGAGCGTAGCCTTCAATTACGCGTCGATCAGATTCTCGAGAAAATTAGCCGCTCTGGTGAATCGAGTCTAACGGACGATGAGCGCGAAACTCTCACTCGTGCAAGTCGACGGTTTAAAGGACGCTCACAATAGTAACAATGTGATCCAAATCTTTATTACTTACCGCAAAACATTTTCATTTGGACCTGTCACGATTCGTACGTTGTTGTTGAGACTAGCCGATCGAATTTGATCAACACGCATGACAAAATTCTGGAATTCTTGCTCATCAAGTTTTCCAGGGAATACTGAGTGAACCTGCCCTTCTGTGTTCAATACTACAACATTGGGCTCCCCTGGAATGATCCCAAACATTCGTTCAAGTGATCCTTCGAAGTCAAGCCAGAGCGGGACCGTTGGCGAGTCCTTCCGTATTCGAGCTCGAGCAACTGGTTTA
>JABHNP010000184.1 GCA_018694455.1 Planctomycetaceae bacterium
AAGTTTCTCCTTGCTCCGTGCAATGCTTTGCTCGTCAGCAACATCAAAGACGGGCGTTTTCTCAGTTGTATCTGCAGGCATAATGGTGGCTCTTTCGGATTTATACGGTAGCTATTTTGGAAACGTTTTTACTTGAAGTGAATGAGAACAGAAGTCTAAGTATAGTTCATCTTCGTTGTAGTCGCCTGATCGCGATATGGCGACCTTTCAAAGAGCATGGTGATTTAGTTTTGGTTTTCGTCTTCCGGCATTGCGAGTTGGCTCAGGAGCTGCATCACACCATTAAAGTGAGCTAGTCGCGGTCCGTAGCGATCAATAAATTCGCCCAGTGCGTATTCGCTGTCCGTGAAGTCATCAGCACTTTCGGCAGCTTCTTCAGCCAGCGTCGTCAGGAAGTCAGTGTGAACGTGGGACAATCCTTTCGCCGCTTTCCTGCAAGCTTGTGCAACATAGGGGTTGTTCTCCCGCCAAGTCTGTAGCTCGGCTGCCCGCTGCCGCTGTTGGAAAGAAACATGCTTCAATACTTCACCTAATAGTTCGCAGGATTTTTTTTGGACGAGTAGCATCTCTTTTAAAAGAGTTGCTACTTCAGGCTGTGACGTTTTGTTTTTTTGTTGTGGGACGGTTGTGTCTGGGGAGTCTTTGGTTGACGTGATATCAATTTGTGTGCAGTGAGAGGGGATGTCAGGCATTTCGGGTGTCCCAGGGCGGCAGTGAAAACACGGTCTTGATTCAGTTATGAGAGACAATCTCCCATACCTTGATCGTATCCATTCTTTTCATGTGGGCCAAATGGTGAGGGCCGTAATGCCGTTGTAACCGCTACAG
Organism: Planctomycetaceae bacterium; assembly: GCA_018694455.1. Lineage (GTDB taxonomy): Bacteria > Planctomycetota > Planctomycetia > Pirellulales > UBA1268 > UBA1268. The sequence goes on from JABHNP010000184.1 coordinate 829, forward strand.
ACTGGTTCACTTAGTGCAGTGAAATGTTTTGTGGTATCAGGCATTCAAGACTCTTCGGTGTTCTCCCGATGGAGTGTGGCAGCGGAAGAAAAAATGACAAAGCCGCCGGAGGTAGCTTGTGGCAGTAGTGGCGAGCAACCAGTCAAGTTCCCCTGGAGTTCGCTGATGGTCTCAAGTGTGGTCTCGTCGCACGATATAACGTTTGGTTTTTTGACAGTGTGTGACACTTCGAATGCCGGAATGTTTGGGGGATATCTGCTAGTTGATATCTCAGGTCGACCACTGGAGTTTCACTGTACGGTTCCATTGCGCGTAACGCGAGCGCAAGAGATTCTATACGGAGCAACTCTTCAGCGTCACATGCACGGGGAGCAAATTGGTGGCCCCCTTTTAAAAGCAACGCAGTTGTCACCGGTGGCCGTACTCACAGACCGAGATTCGTTACTCCATGCACGTTCCCATGGTGAAAGTCCAGTCGTTGCAATTCAAGAAAAGGGTGAAGGAGAGCATGGGGCCGAGGCTTTTCTTCTGGGAGAGTTTCAGTTACGTCCTCATGATGATGATCTGTCAAAACTCGATCAACTTCGGAATTATTTCGAAGAGCTTTCTTCGAGTATCGAATTAGCTGAACCGTTTGATCGTATCCGCGCTGCAATTGATGAAGCTCAGCAACACTAAATAAGCAGTCGCTCAATCAAAATATCGAATTTGCAAATCATGCCAACATTTGATTCTGAACGACCAGAGAGCCGTGTTGAAATACGGTCAGAGATGTGTTGTGCTTCGCCTCCAGAAGTCACAAGCGTGCAGTCTTTGGTATTGCCTTTAAGCCAGACTCTACAGTTGCCTGTGCAGGCGAACCCAGTTGAATTGTATGAGTTGCCACTTTTGCATCAGTCCGCACGAATCATAAGCCATCGTTTTGTGGGTGGTGCGTCCCTGATTTCAGAGGCTCGGGCTGCAGAGACTCAGACTACAGAGACCCAGGCCTCTGTAGAACAAGGTAGAGTACGCGCGCCAAGCATGCGAAAACGAACTCGCGTACAGCCGCCACAAGATGTGGTGAAACTCTCAGAGCGACTGTTTTATCTTTTGCAGCCAGACCTTGAAACACTTTTAGCTGGTTGTCGCCTGTCTTTTCCTCATGAGCCATTCCCTTTTCAGTTTGATGGTATGGCTTTTCTCCTGCCTCGCTTCGGTGGAATTCTTGCTGATGAAATGGGTCTTGGGAAATCGATGCAGGCAATCTCGTCGCTTCGCTTGCTTGTTCACTCTGGGCAGGCTCGTAGTGTGCTTATTGTTTGCCCAAAAGGCCTTGTTTCGAATTGGGCACGAGAGTTGTCCGTGTGGGCCCCCGAACTTGTTGTCGGAGTGATTGCAGGTGACCCGGAACGGCGTCGGTGGCAGTGGTCATTACAGGATGTGCCAGTGAAGGTCGCGCATTACGAAGCTGTGATTCGTGACCGATCGCTTCTTGATGAAATGAGGTCAGAGTTTGATCTGGTGATTCTTGATGAGGCGCAACGAATCAAAAATCGTTCAAGCCAGACTAGCCAGGCAATATGCTCTATTTCGCGGAAACGTTCGTGGGCATTAACAGGGACTCCTGTCGAAAATCGATCAGAGGATCTTGTAGGCATTTTCGAATTTGTTGCGCCAGGGCACGTTCACGACGGCATGTCTCCTCGGGCGCTCGGTGCTGCGGCAAAAGGGCATTGCCTAAGGCGAACAAAAGATAAGGTTCTAGAGGACATGCCCCCTCGTCTCGATTCAGATCGGCATATAGAGCTCTCAAAAGAACAGCGAGAAACGTATCGAAGAGCTGAAGAAGAAGGTGTTCTTCGGTTATCTGAGATGGGGCAGGAAGCAACCATTCAGCATGTTTTTGAACTCGTTCTTCGTTTGAAGCAGATTTGTAATTTTGACACAGCAACCGGTACGAGTACAAAAACAGAATGTCTTGCTGCCGAACTTGAAGAGGTTCAGGCGAGTGGGCGAAAGGCGATCGTTTTTAGTCAGTGGGTTCAGACACTTTCTCGTCTTCGTGAAAGATTGGATCGCTTTGGACCGCTTGAATATCATGGCGGCATGTCTACTTCCGCTCGAGATGCCGCGATTGAATCGTTTCGAAATAAAAGTCAGCATTCTGTGCTCCTGCTTTCGTATGGAGCTGGAGCAGTCGGACTCAATCTGCAGTTTTCGCAATATGTGTTTTTGTTTGACAGGTGGTGGAATCCAGCGATTGAGGATCAGGCAATTAATCGTGCGCATCGGATCGGAGCTGCTGGCGCGGTGACCGTCACAAAGTTTCTTTCGGTGGGTACTATCGAAGAGCGGATCGACGAGGTGTTGGCTCGGAAACGAAATCTTTCAGATGTTATTCTATCGGAGGCGGAGCCAGACCCCGCGGCAAGTATGTCAGCCGAGGATATTTTTTCCTTATTCGATCTGAAGATGTCCGGGCAACGGGCGAGACGAGCTGCCTGATTTTCGCTGTCTAATAAAAGGTGGTTTCGAATATTCCCTGTGTAGCGAAGTGATCCGCTAGATCCATTATTTCCTCGAAGTGGATTTCAGACGATATCTTCAGCCACTAGAATCAATTAGGATACAAGTGTCTTATCTGCAAAGGTGTATTGAATGTCTGTTACCTATAACTTTGACGTTGTGGTTATCGGAGGAGGGCACGCTGGTGTTGAGGCTGCTGCTGCTGCTGCTCGCCTTGGGGCTCGGACGGCCCTTCTTACCGCAAACTGCGACACCGTTGGCCAGATGAGTTGTAACCCTGCTATTGGTGGTGTTGGCAAAGGGCAGTTAGTGCGAGAAGTTGATGCACTTGGTGGTCTGATGGGATGTGCCATAGATGCTAGTGGTATTCAGTATCGAGTATTGAACCGATCAAAAGGCCCGGCAATGCACGGGCCTCGCGCACAGGCTGATAAGCGGCACTACCAGATGGAAGTGAAGCATCTTGTTGAGTCGACACCAAATCTTGTACTTCGGCAAGAAATGATCGAAGGCCTCCGTTTTGAAGACGTTGATAATGTGGGCGAATCTGGCTCGAAGCGACGGATAACAGGTGTCATTGCTCGCGGCGGTATTGAGTACCGCGCTGAAGCTGTTGTGCTCACCACTGGAACATTTTTGCAAGCAGTCATGCACACTGGTGAAGCCCGCACGCCTGGTGGTCGAGCAGGGGAGGGGACGACTGCTGGGGTGAGCCACGCCCTTCAGGAAATTGGCTTTCGTCTTGATCGATTTAAGACGGGTACACCGTGTCGACTGCATGGTCGAACAATTGATACAAAATACTTGCAAGAGCAACCTGGAGACGAAGTTCCACAGCAGTTTTCTTTTCTTACAGACTCAATTAAACAGGAGCAACTCTCGTGTTGGATTACTCGGACAACTCCTGAAATTCATGAAGTTATTCGTCAGAATCTTCATCGTGCTCCAATGTACAGTGGTCAGATTAATTCGCGTGGTCCACGTTACTGCCCAAGCATTGAGGACAAGGTCGTCCGTTTCTCGGACAAGGAAAGCCATCAGATTTTTCTTGAGCCTGAGGGGTATCGAACTCATGAAGTGTACGTAAATGGCATTTCGACTAGTCTCCCACGAGATGTGCAGGACGTCATCATTCGGATGATTCCTGGGCTCGAGCAATCAGAAATAATGCGGTATGGCTACGCTGTTGAGTACGATTACGCGCCCCCGGATCAGCTCACTCTCAGTCTGGAGAGCAAGCCAATGTCAGGACTTTTTCTTGCAGGCCAGATTAATGGCACGACGGGTTATGAAGAAGCAGCCGCGCAAGGACTTGTAGCTGGTACAAACGCTGCGTTGTTTTTGCAACACGCAGAGCCGATGGTACTCTCGAGAGAGGAGTCGTATATTGGTGTCTTGATCGACGACCTTGTCACGTGTGGTGTCGATGAGCCATATCGAATGTTCACGAGTCGGGCAGAGCACCGACTTGCCCTGCGGCACGACAATGCGGACAGGCGACTCACGCCAGTTGCCCAAAGGTTTGGTCTTGCTGAGTCTGCTCGTGTAGCTCGCTTACAGCAAAAGCTTGTCGAGATTGAGTCTGTGATGAGTACCTTGAACGACCACCGCGTAAACGGAGTGACTCTTGCTGATTTGCTCAAGCGGCCGGAAGTCACATGGAGAAATTGCCTTGAGATGCTCCCGTCTTTGGCTGCCGTATCGCATGAAGTTGCTGTACAGATTGAGAATGACATTCGGTATGCGGGATACCTTCGTGTTGAACAACAGCGGATCGAACGACGTCGACAGCATGGTGAAAAGCCGATTCCAGAGGGTTTTGATTATTGCCGAGTGAGACATCTTCGGGCAGAGGCTCGTGAAAAGCTTGAGAAAATAAGACCTCGTACATTGAGCCAGGCTGGTCGTGTCAGCGGCATTACTCCAACAGATCTTACTCAGATTCTGTTGCACCTCGATCAGCCGGGCCGGGCATGAAAGTGAGCGTTGATTTGTGAAAATTGTTCAGATCACAGCAGGAGCGGGAGGTCGACTCTGCGGTTCATGTCTTCACGATAATGCGCTTGTACGGGCTCTTCGTCAGCGGAACCGAGATGCCATGCTGGTGCCTGCCTACGTCCCCACAACGTCTGATGAAGAAAATGTCGCAGAGCCAATTGTTGTGATGGGAGGGGTGAATGTCTTTCTGCAACAAAATTCATCTTTTTTTCGACATACGCCTCGTTGGATCGACTGGTTTTTTGATCGACCATTTCTTCTGCGAGCGTTATCCCGTTGGAGCGGGAATGCCCGTCCTGCTGATCTCGGTCCACTAACTGCTTCTTCATTACGAGGTGAAGAGGGGTGCCAGCGAAAAGAGGTTTCTCGCTTGGCAGCATGGTTGGCTCGTGATATCCGGCCGGATGTCGTCCACCTCTCAAATGTTCTTCTTCTTGGTTTAGCGAAACCGATACGACGAGCGACCGGTGCATCGATTGTCGTAACCCTCTCTGGCGAAGACCTTTTTATTTCTCAATTACCTGAGCCCTATCAGCGCGAGGTAAGGGAGTTGCTTGTTGAGCGAGCAGCCGACGTAGATCGTTTTATTGCATTAAATAGTTCATATGCGGATCGTATGCAAAAGATTCTCTACTGTGGGCAAGACCGCGTCACGGTGATTCCGCACGGAATTGATCCAGACGGTTTTCCAAAAAAATCACCGGATCTCATGGCCCGGAGAGCGTCACGGGGAGATCGTAGGGTTATTGGATATCTCGCCAGAGCATGTCCTGAAAAAGGACTCGATCAAGTAATTCGGGCGACAGCCCTTCTTGTAGAAAAAGGCATGGATGTTGAACTGGTAGCGGCAGGGGCAACTATTCCGGCGGAGGAAGAGTATTTGTCCGGGTGTCATCGATTGGCTGAAGAACTAAGGGTATCACGACGGTTTCACTGGCAAGGTCAGGTTGACCGAAATTCAAAAATGAAGCTTCTGAATGAAATCGATGTGTTCGTAATGCCAACACCGGTGCCAGAGGCGAAGGGAATTCCGGTTATTGAAGCAATGGCATCAGGTGTACCAGTAGTCGCATCTGCATCCGGAGCGTTTCCCGAACTGTTAGGAATTCAGGAGCCTATGCCTGCAGGCGAGGTGCATATACCAGGAGACATTCCTGATCTTACTCGTTGTATAGAAAAAGTGCTTCGTGATGAAACATTCGCCGCTGAACTCGGTCTCGCCGGACACACTCGGGTAACTCAGCGATACCAGTCTCATCATATGGCAGCAGCGCACGAGTCGCTTTATGAAGACATGCAGACGTAATCGTGGCATCGGTGGTGAGAGTATCAAGCTCACGTCACGTGCAAAGCTATGATGAGAGCCGGGGTTGCCTGCTTCGAAAACCTTCAAGCATTTTTTTCGTCCGCTGGGGGCGCGCTTGGCTGCTCTTTGGCGTCTGGCGATTTCGTCTCAGGGAACAAGAGGGATGCGGCAACGCTCGTTCCTATGAGACCAATAATTGCAATGAGAGAAGCCCATGGTGGCACAAGGTGACCTTGTGCGTGGGCATCCCAGCCCCCTAATTCTGCAACCCACTCTGTGTGATGGGCAGCTTCCGCAATCATTTTTCCACCAACAAAAACAAGGACAGCTGATAGTCCGTAATTCAGGAACCGGAAAAGATCCATCACTCCTGCTAATAGAAAATACAGTGCACGTAGTCCAAGTATGGCAAAGACATTTGAGGTGAACACCACGAATCGGAAATAGTGGGCATGCTGATCGACAACCCCGAAGATTGCAGGAACACTGTCAACCGCAAAAAGTACGTCGGTGCTCTCAACAACAAGGAGCACAAGAAACAGAGGAGTTGCAACCCAGCGGCCACCTTCATCGACAAAGAATCGGTCACCTGCGGGTGTGGTTGTAACAGGGAGGAATTTCCTAAAAAACTTGAGGAGGATATTGTCTTCTGGGTGGACATCTTCACTTGAGAACGCGAGCTTCAAGCCTGTGTAGACAAGGAATCCACCAAAGAGCCAGAGGATGCCCTGAAAGCGTTCAACCAATTCAGCGCCCACCAGAACAAAGGTGAGTCGCATGAGAACAGCGCCAAGAATTCCCCAAAACAGAACACGGTACTGGTATTTCAAAGGCACGCCAAAGTAGCCAAAAACCACAGCGAAGACAAAAACGTTATCCATCGATAGGGACCATTCGACAAGATACCCCGTCAGGAACTCCACAGCCGCAGCACTACCGAGCCACCACCAAATCAAACCATTGAAGGAGAAGGCAAGAGTCGACCAGACACATGTCCAGAAGGCACTCTCTGACAGCGATGGTTCGCGAGAGTGTTTGTGAAAAACAGTGAGGTCAAGCACGAGCAGGACTGAGACAAAAATCGCAAATGCCACCCAATGAAACATTCGGATCGGGCTATCGGATGTGGCAGTTGCTGCTGGTAACTCCGCAACTGCAATGAGCGTATGCAGTCCAGTCAAGTTTAATTGTGCCAGAGTACTAGAAAGAACGGCGACCACGTTGGTGTACGATCCTTTGTGTCTTGCGAATAAAAGAAGAATGCTCGAAGGCACAGAATACTATCAGACCGTCACTCATCTGATCAGGGGTTATTTCCAATGGTCTCTCGAATAAAACTTGTGACCATGGCCTTGAAAACATGGTGTAAACGACTCCAGTCACGATCTTCAGCCTGGCAGAAGACCACGTAACAGGCTGTTGGTGTGGCAAGAAAGCGAACTGCAGCAGTATTCGTCAAATCAAGATATGAAAAGTTGAAATCAGCCCCAGAAAGCCTGCTTCCGAAAATATCTTCGGATTGAGGATATACCTCAAGATCTGGGTATTCTCCGCGGAGTTGTTCGGTCGTGGCGTTGATGAGGTATTCCGAATTGGCGTCGGCCGGCTGCCTACTCAGGGACCAGAAGGCCCCGTCGGGGGCTGATACAGTGATGCCAGACACGCCATCAGGAGAGGTGTCTTCCTCAATAATCCAGTTGTCTGGGTATTCGAAGCGAATGCCATTTCGGTTGAATTCCATGCATATTTCCGGAAAAAGAGGTTAAAAAGATTGGTCTGGAGCGGTCTAGACGCCTTTAGCCTCACAACGCTATCGTCACAGCCCATTTCATTTTACCATACCCAGCGGCCAAATCGCCGACTCGCTTTTATGGCTCGTTCTCCAGGTACTTCGACGGCTTTTTCTCGCATTGCTGCAGGCCATGTGGCCGATCTTGCTATCCCTGTTGTGATTCTTCTTGCTGTTCTAGTGGTCTTGGCACCAGTCCCGGCATCAGTTGTTGATCTTCTATTGTCTGCAAACCTCACAGTTGCAGTTCTCGCGCTTCTCGGTTCACTTGCTGCACGTACGCCTCTTGAAATGGCTGTGTTCCCTAGTTTCCTACTTGCGGCTACTCTTGTCCGGCTTGTCCTTAATATCGCAACAACACGTCTGATTCTTTCTCAGGCCGGCACAGTTGGAGATATTGCAGCTGGTGATGTGGTGCAAGCTTTCAGTAGTTTTGTAGCAGCTGATAATCTTGTTGTTGGCGTTGTTGTTTTTGCCATTATTGCGGTCATTCAATTTGTAGTACTGACTGCAGGCGCCACTCGTACGAGTGAGGTTGCAGCTCGATTTACGTTAGACGCGCTCCCTGGGCGTCAGGCTGCGATTGATGCTGAAGTGTCATCAGGTGGTCTGTCACGAAGTGACGCTCGACAACTTCGAGTTGAATTACAGCGTCAAGCTGAATTTTATGCAAGTATGGACGGTGCTAGTCGTTTCGTCCGAGGTGAGGCTGTGGCAAGTGTTGTTATTGTCTTGGTCAATCTCGTTGGCGGATTTGCAATTGGCGTTGGCCAGCTTGGTATGCCGGCCACCAAAGCCGCTGGCTTGTATGCGCGGCTTACGATTGGTGATGGTCTGGCGAGTGCTGTTCCTTCGCTTCTTGTTTCTGTTGCAACCGGTTTACTTCTTTCTCGATCAACAATGAGGCAAAATTTGCCTCGTGAGCTTGGGCGGCAATTATTCGCAAGGCCAACGCTACTGCTTGTAACAGCCGCTTTCCTCGGTCTTTTGGCACTTTCTGAGCTGCCGACTGTTCCGTTAGCAGTTATGGCGGTGGGAACGGCGATGGCGGCCTGGTTGCTTACTTCAACGTCGCTCAAAGGAATCTCAACAGAATCAACGGTTGATCGCCAAAAATCAACTCCTCAAGGCAACTCTCCAATCGAGACAATCCTGGGTCAAAACCGTCTGGTTGTACGTGTAGGGCAAGATTTTGTCGGTCTTGTTACCGGAGACCAGCCGAGACTGCCTGCAGTCGTTGAAGGTGTGCGTCATCGCATCGCTGAAGATCTCGGTGTCATTGTACCGGCGGTGCTTTTTCGTGATGACGCTACGCTCGATAAGACGCAATGGATTATGGAACTAGACGGTGACCCAATTGATGATCCCGTTATGCCCGCAGGTCAGTGGCTTTTGGTTCCTAGTTCAAGCGATGACGTGACTCGTCATCGCTGGCGGAAAAATCGTGATGCTGTAGTGGATATTCTGCCAACACAATGTGTCCGATGGGGCAGTCCGGCAGAAGCTGAAGAAGTGGTGAGTCGAGGCGGGCATGCCTTTATTGGTGAAGATGCAATTGCGTATATATTCGAAGCAAATCTCCGACAATGTGTTGATCGGCTTTTGTCTCGAGATCAAATGGCTCGAATGCTGGAGTCACTGCGGGTCACTGAGCCTGCCACCGTCGATCAAACCGTTCCGGATGTTGTAAGCGTGGCCACCGTACAGCGAACATTACAGTGTTTATTGAGGGAAGGTCTGCCCATAAAACCACTGGCAGTTCTTCTTGAAGCTATTGCTGACCATGCGGCTGAGGGACATGTTCCAGAACAACTTGCAGAAAAGTTACGGCCACACCTTGCGCGTACGATTGTCCGGCGCCTTCGCGACTCGGAAGGTCGTCTCACGGTTATTGAAGTGACGCCGAGTGCGGTTGAGTCGTTAACCGCTTCAGGGGCTGGGGTGGCATCACGGTTGGAGCAAAAGCAACTACTTACTGAGTTACGTAGAGCGTTGCGTCCTTTGCGAGAACGGGGTCGACAATGCGCGATTTCGGTTTCTTCAGAGCGTCGAGAAGCTTTTGCTGAGCACATGCGAGCAGCGGGCGTAGAAACAGCCGTTGTTGCTGATGCTGAGGTGCAGGGTCAATCTGGTATCGAAATCTTTGCAACGATCGGAAAACCAGGCAGCGTGCTACAGGTTCACACCAGAGCGGCTTGAAGTTCGACCACCCATTTTCTGGAAAGCTTGGGAGTATAGGGGGGCAGCGGCAAGCCTTAGCGGAATGTTTGGCGTGGTTTTCGAATTCTAGCCGATGAAATGAAGTTGTGCCGGACACGGGTTCGAGCATATCCTCCCATCTGGTTGGGAGACCGACCAGCGGTTTGATCATGGATGGTCGAGCCGCTCTGAAAGCGATCAAGGAGGAATGTTGTGGCGAAGGATTTCAGCCAACCACCACCGGAAGAGATGCTTGAACTTTGGAAGACTTTCAAGCAAGATCAGTCTGATCAGTCCCTGCGAAATCGTTTCATTGAAATCTTTTATCCGTTGGTGAAATACAACGCTGAAAGAATCTGGGCGAGATTGCCTGATGGAGTCGAACTTGATGACCTGATATCGTCAGGCACTTTTGGGCTTATGGATGCCATAGACGCCTACGATCTTTCTCGTGGTGTGAAATTTGAGACGTACTGTGTGCCGCGAATACGGGGTGCAATGCTCGATGAGTTGCGCACAATGGACTGGGTTCCTCGTTTGGTTCGGAGTAAAGCGAGTAAGCTCAATGAAGCGATTAAGACGCTTCAGGCACGGTTGGGTCGAACGCCCGCAGATGCAGAGGTTGCGGCTCATATGGAACTGTCTGCAGCGGAGTTCGAAAAGCTCCTTGTCGATGCAAACGCAATAAGTCTCGTAAGCCTTAATAAGAAATGGTGCGAGACAGACAGTTCGAAAGATGTGCGTGAAATCGACATCCTTCAGGACAAAAAGGGAGAAGACCCCACTCGCCGTATTCAGAAGGGGGACCTTATGAGGCTTGTGACAAAAGGCCTCAATCGGAATGAGCGACTCATCATCATTCTTTATTACTACGAAGAACTCACAATGAAAGAAATTGGTTTGACACTCGATCTTTCAGAGAGCCGGGTTAGTCAGATGCATTCTGCAATTGTTGAGCGACTGCAAAGTCAATTGGTACCGAGACGCAAGGAGTTTGCGGCGTAGGTGCGTGAAGTTAGGTAGTCTGTAGCATGGTTTTCGTAAAAATAAAAATTTGTTTTAAGATTCAGGTCAAAGGTAGACGATAGGTATAAACTGGTGTGAGGTTGAGAGTCGGTCAATCAAATTCTAAATCGTCAGGGATGTCGTTTAGTTTTGAATGTTGGTCAATAGTACTAGGGCAGACTCAACAGATTTCAGTGAACCAAAAGCGTGGTGTGTTCGTATAACACGCTCTTGGGGAAGCGGGGATCAATTCACGAACTGCAAGGAGTGCAACTATGAATATTTCAGGTGTCAGTTCAGCGCACGGTTCAGTATCTGTGAGCGGTGTACAAGGTGTCGAAGCAACAGATGCAACAACGAAGACCCAGGCAGAAGGTCTTTCCGAGGTGCACGATAACATTTCAGTTTCAGTAGATGCTGTTCAGGCGGCGGAAACCGTAAGTGACGTACGCCTCGACAGGGTGAACTCAATTCGATCTGCGATTGCAGATGGCACGTATGAGACCGCTGAAAAACTAGACGTGGCAATTGAGCGTTTGCTCGATCGGCTTTCGTAAGCGAATCAGGTATTTGTGCCAACCGACAATAGAGAAAGCTCCTCGGGCAGGAAGATAGCCTGAGGAGCTTTTTTGGCTCTATTGCTGAAGCTATAACCCTTTACGCAGTCTGTGCTATTATGAACCTAGCAGGAAGAACTTTGAAATATTCTTCCGAGCAGCACGTCGAACCGGTCGTCCAGACCATGAGTGAGCAGTTATAACCATGTCAGTAGACGCAAATTTTTCACTTGGCAGCGTGAACACGGCTCTTACGCCGCAAGAACGATTTGCCGAATTTATGCAGACACGAGGAAAGCGAATCACCCGTCAGCGACAGGTGATTGTTGATCACGTCATGACTCGTCATGAGCACTTTGATGCTGAGCAACTTCTCGTTGATCTCAAAAAAACGCCTGCGGGAGCACAGGCGAGTCGGCCGACGGTTTACCGGACGCTTAATGAAATGGTGGAAGCCGGTATATTGAAGAAGATGGAACTCGACGGACGTGCTGTCTACGAGCATGACTACGGCTATCCTCAGCACGATCACCTGTATTGCACGAGCTGTCAAAAGCTCATTGAGTTTTCAAGTGAAGAATTCGCCAAACTTCGTAATGCTGTAGCAGAGACGCATCAGTTTCGAGCACAGAGCCATCGACTTATCGTGTCGGGCATCTGTTTCGATTGCCGTAGTAAACGGGGCACGTCCCGTCATCAGGATCGTGTATAGCGACACCTGTTACTAAAAGGTGTCGAGGCATTTGTGTCGCGTCTCTTCTTCTTGGATGGAGCACTTTTGTGTGGGGCGTGCATTTGAAACAACGGGTTTTGAGTAGTTAGTTTAGCTTGCAGATGGTTGTTTATAGCCATAACGTTGAATGAATGGCTCCCACCGTTGAGATATTTCGGAAACGATCCTCGCGTCATGCGGGTACGTATTTGTTGTGTATCCCTTCATTGATTCAGCTTGTTCTTCGAAGGCAGGGCGTACTTTATCGAAGCCCCCGAGATCTAGTTTCTCATATGCTTTTTCCATGCTCGATACAGGATTTGCAACAAGTTCTTCGTAATGTATTTCGTGCAGTTGTCCAGGATTGAGTTGTGCGCGGTCACGTTCAAATGCTGAGTACATTGTGTCAAAACACTGGAATACATATTCCTCCGCATTTTTTTCAGAATCAATCTGCATCGATTGGACATGATGCAATGAATTCCAGAGCCTTTTGGTTGATGGAAATACGACAAATGGGTCTCGAACGATATGGAGAAAACGAGCTCCAGGGAACATGCCTGCCAGCACTGCCATTCGTGCGGTGTGTGTTGGGCTTTTTAGAATCGGTCGGCGAGCATCCCGGATCGCAAGCATTGCAATAAATCTTCGCAGGATGTCTTTCCACTGTTCCAGTTCCTCCGATGTAAGAGATTCAAGATCGAGGGCAGTTGGCTCAGCGGGCATCGTATTCGGGAACGCCATGCGTCGGTAAGGAGATGCGGCACCCATGTTCACAAGGGCAAACTCATCCTCCTGTGGACGATGCCAGCCGGCGGCGACATTATCCATCGGACGTTTGGCTGGCATTATCCATGCGAGAGCCGTTGTGAGGAAAGCCTCTGTGAGTAAAAAATGTCCAGGAGCAAAACATTGATATGTCGATGGGCAGCAAAAACGATCATCAAGCATGAGTATTTCATGCAGTAGGGTAGTGCCGCTTCGCCAGTGTCCGATAATGAAAAGTGGTGGCC